>JAIXRU010000215.1 GCA_027485045.1 Opitutaceae bacterium
GACATGGCGCGTGGCTGGCTCAACGAGCGGATTTCCACCAGATTGCCAGCGGAGCCGCGAGCGACTCGGCCCAGGCGAGCCACTCGCGGGCATGCGGTTCGGCGAAGGGTTCGATTTCGCGCCAGGCGAGCTGCGCGCCAGGCTCGGTGCCTTCGCCGCCGGGCAGGGAATCGAAGGGCTCTCGTGTCCAGCTCGCCTCTGCGATTTCGAGGGCGCTTGCGGGGTCGGTTCCGGGCAAGGCTTTGGCGAGGGCGGCGCTGGTTTCGGGCGCGTATTCGAGCGGACGTGACTGGCCGGCGCGATAACCGGCGATCAAGATCGAGAGGTGGCGGCGGGCTGTCTCGGGATCGATTGGCGGGAGGGTTAAGCCGTGCGGGCAATCCAGGCCATAGACACGCGCGCCGACGGGTTGATCAAACGCCAGAGCCGCGGCGAGCACGGCAATAAAGGACTCCAGTTGATATTTAACGGACTTAAAATTGCCCGCGCGATGATGCAAAAGCCAGGCGGGCTCGGTCGGGTTGAAACCGATACGGACTTCGCCGGACAGGCGGGTAAACGCGTCGATTTCGATCGCGAAGGTGCGGACTTCGGTTTGGGGCTGCATGCGGGCGATGTTCGCCACGAGAGGGGCCATTTCCCCGGTGTTTTGCTCCCAGGCGAGGGCACCGAGCGCGCCGGGGGGAAGGGCGCGGTCGGCGATGAGGCGGGAACCGGCGGCAGCCGTGGCGGGGCCGGGCGAGATGGCGGTTTGCAGCGCGGTCTGGCGGGCGTGGTAGGCTTGCAAACCGTCGAGATTGAGGGGCGGGTCGTCGAGGGTGGTGTCGTCGATATCGTCGGTGGTGGTTTCGAGATTCAGGGCGCGCAACCAGGCACAGGCGGGATCTTTCCAAAAGGCGGCGAGTTCAGAGAGGGTTATCTCCAAAGGTCCGGTGGAGCCTGAGAAAACGGCAGGCGGGGCGACAAAGAAAGGAAGGGCAAGCGTGCTGGCGTTGCGGGCGAGGTCGGCGGAGACGCGGGCGGCTTGGGCGTGGAAGGAGCGAGGCAGGGTGCCGGAAGCGTTGAAGTAATCGGTGGCGAAGGGTTGGATACGGTGGGAAACCACCAGATAGGTTTTTAGCGAATGCGCCGGATCGGGTGCACGCACGGTGGCGGCAGCGGCGCGCAGCAACTCTTCGATGCAGGCGGACAGCGGGCCGTCGTGCGCGGAGCGCAAACTACGATTGGCTGCCGTGAGAATCAGGCGATCGCGGGGGGCGAGGATCGCGTCGAGGAAATGCTGGCGGTCTTGGGTGCGGGAATCAACGTCCCAGCGCTCGGGCTGGGGCGTGAGCAGGTCCCAGGCGGGGCGTCGGTTGGCTCGGGGGAAGGCTCCGTCTTGCAGGCCGAGGACGGCGAGCACCCGGCAGGGCAGGCCGTGGAGCTGGTCGAGGCGTCCGAAGAGGATTTCGCCGCCGAGGCTGGTACGCAGGCTGGTGGCGTTGTCGAGCTGGGGCTGGAGCCAGTCGAGAAGCGCACCGGCATCGAGCGGAGTGTCGGCGGCGACCGCGGCAAGTTCCGCCACCTGACGGCGGAGCGCGGCGGCGTGGTCGTCGTGATCCGTGGAATACAGCAGCTCGGCGATAGCGCGCTCCAGCCGCTCGGCCCAGACGGCGGCGGACACGGGCTCGGCCCACGAGTGAAGGTGACGGGCGACGCTGCCCAGCCACGCGAGAAACCGGAGCCGGGCGTGGTCCCGGTTGGGCAAATCAGGCGCAAGCGGATGGGCAAAAGCTCCGTCGCCGGTGCGGGCCTCGGCTTCGGGACCAAACCAAGTTCCGGCGAGGTAACGGTCGAGCGCGGCTCGCCACGTGCCGGTGGCATCACCGTGCGTGGCGGCGGTGGCGGCGAGACCATGGGTGAGACCGGCGCGGCGAATCGTCTCGGCCAGGAGGGCGAGGGTTTGGTTGTCCTCGGTCAGGCCGAGGTGGTGGCGCACGGCGGAGAGGGTGAGCAACTCGATGACCTCGCTGGCGGTCTGGCGTCCGAGGGAAAGGCGGAGCAGGGCAAGCAGGCCGACGGCAACCGGATTGGCCTCGCGGGCGGGTATGGCGGTGAGACGCAGGGGAAGTTTGAATTCGCCGCCGCGCAGGATGCCCTCGGCAAGCGGAGCGTAGGTGTCGAAATCGGTGACGGCGACGAGCACCTCCTCGGGTTGAAGGTCGGGCAGGTCGGCAAAGGCGCGCAGGATTTCGTCGCGCAGGATTTCGAGCTCACGGCGCGGGCTGTGGCAGCAGTGGACGCGCAGGCTTAAATCGGCGGGATCAAGGACGGGCCGCGAGTCGGGCGAGGTTTCGCCGGGCGGGGTGCGTTGGGCCCGGATATCGGCCTGGAGACGCTCGAGCAGGCGGGCGTGGGCGGGAACGGGGGCGTCCTGGTCGGACGATTCCGGCCACTCGGCGTAGTCGGGGGAAAGGGCTTCGAGCAGGAGGAAATTTCCCACCGCTTGCTGGCCGAGGGAGGCGAGCAAAGGATGGCCTTCGAGTTCGAGGCTCTCGCCAGGGTCGGTGGAGGCTACGCGGGCGTTCAGGGCGCGACGGCGGGTTTGGTCGGCCAGATACCCGAGCGAAGGCAGCAAGAGGTAGAGCGCGACGGAGTGGTTGTGCTGAGCTAGGGTTTGCAGCGTGCGCAGCAAGAGCGGATCGAGCAAATCGGCGCCGACCACGAAGAGCGGAGTCGGCTCGCTCGAGGCCGGGGCTGACGTCAAGTGGTCGAGCAGCCTGGCGGGGTGGGGCGGGGTGCCGGGCCGGGCGGCTACCGTGTGCCAAAGGCGGCGTTGCCAGGCCTCGTCGGCCTGGGTGGCGGCGGGCAAGGACGGCGTGAGTGTGCGCCAAGGGCTCTGGTTTTTTGCCCACAGGGCAGGCCAGTCGGGGCGCTGCCGCGCATAACGGTCGAACTGACGGGCGAGCAGTTCGGCAAAGGAGAAACGGGAGCGCGGCGTGAGCGTTTGCGCCGGATCGTGGCCGAGCTGGGCGGCGACGCTTTCGATGTGCGGGAGCAGTTCCCAGCGGAGATGGTCGGGGCTCCAGAAGGTGTTAGCCCGAGCGAAAGAGTCGTCGGCGGGGGCGGAGGCGAAATGGCGTTTAAAGTAGTCTGCCGGGGTGAGGAACTCGAAGCCCATGCTCAGACCGAGATCGCGGGCGAGCCGGGCTTGGAGCCAGTCGGAGAGTTGCTGCGATGGCACGAGCACGGCGACGGGGCGGGGAATGCCGGTGGTCGCCGCCAAGGCGGTCGTACGTGCGGCGGCGAGGGCCGGCCGCAGGGCGGCGAGCAAATCTTCACTGCGGGAGGCTAGATGGAGCTGGGGACGCATGGCGCGGTGACGCGCAGGAAGCGAGGGGCAGGCGCGGTCACGGCGCAAGTGATGTCTCGCGGGATTGCCGGGATACAAACCCGCCTTGCTGGCCCGCAAGACCTTGCATAAATAAACTATACATTACGGCCCGCTTGGTTCAGCTCCTCTATAAAACCATGCCCTTCGCCCTGAATCCTGATCGTTACACCTCCATGCAGTATCGTCGCTGCGGCCGCAGTGGTCTCCAATTACCCGCGATTAGTCTGGGGCTCTGGCAGGGCACCGGAAGTTATGTGGAAGAGGATCTCTCCAAGCAGATCGTATTCACCGCGTTTAATGCGGGCATCACCCATTTCGATCTAGCCAACAACTACGGAAGCCCGGCTGGCTCCAGTGAGACGCTCTTCGGTAAAATCCTGAAAAATCTGCCGCGCAATGAGATCGTTGTAGCCACCAAGGCCGGCTACCGCATGCCGACCTGGCCCGGCCCTTATGGAGACGGTGGCAGTCGCAAGTATTTAATCCAAAGCTGCGAAGAATCCCTGCGCCGTCTCGGCCTGGATCACGTGGATATTTTTTATCACCACCGGCTGGATCCCAACACCCCGATGGAGGAGAGCATGGGGGCACTGGAAACACTCGTGCAACAAGGCAAAGCGCTCTACGTAGGCGTGAGTAACTACGCCGATCCGCATTTCACCAAGGCGGTTGATATAATGAAGGACCGTCAGTGGTCGCCCCTGACTATTCATCAGCCTCGATACAATCTGTTGGATCGCGCCACAGAGACGGCGGTACTCCCGACCGCGGAACGCGCGGGGGTCGGGGTGATCGCGTTTTCGGTTTTGGCACAAGGTATCCTCACGGGTAAATACTCGGACGGCATCCCTGCAGATTCCCGTGTCGCGCTCGGCATGGGCAATGGCGCAATCGGCGCAGATCGATTAAACCCTGAGGTAATCGCGAAAGTGAAGCGTCTGGATACGCTGGCCAAAGCCCGTGGCCAAACGCTCGCGCAAATGGCCTTGGCGTGGGTCTTGCGCGACCCGCGGGTTACCTCCGCGCTGACCGGTGCGAGCCGTCCAGAGCAGGTTCTGGACAGCGTCAAGGCGTTGGCGAACCTCTCGTTTTCGACCGAGGAATTGGCGGAAATAGAGACCATACTGGCTTCCTAGGGCGTGGCCGCAGAGCGCAGGATCGGCGCAGTCTTTGGTTTTACGGATTGGCAGCTACGAGGCGGTGTTCGCGCTGGCCGCGCACTCGGCCCTTGACCTCGGGGCGCGGGGCGGGAGGCCTAGCGGGATGAATCCCGCCGCCGCCGAACAGCAGTTTAATGATTATAAAAAGGCCGAGAAAAAGGCGCTGGAAATTTTGCGCGAGATGAAGGCGGTGAGTCCGAAGAAAGTAGACATTGAGCTGGCCTTGCTGGTGGCGGTTTTTGAGTTGCACAAGGGAACGCTGCCTTCGGGGACGATCTCGGCGATCATTCAGGGGCATATCGAGACTTTGCTGCCGTATTACGGAGGCGCGGCGCTGAAGCCGGAGGCGAAAGCGGGGCAGGCTGGGGCGGGGGCGGCCTGAGCGCGGGCTACGCGGACGGCTTGGGTGGGTGAGGCGTCGGGTAACCTGAATCGCAGTCAGCTGTAGCATTGAGGCAAAGTAACCCAATAGGTTACTTAATGCCGGAGAGGCGGTCGGGGAGGCGTGACCGGCTTCTATACGCACCGCTTGAATCTAGATCCCCAAAAATAGTTCGAACCAGCTCGATGATACAGGGGAATAAAAATCAGGGGACGTTCTCTAACCGGCGTATCCAATCACATTGAATCACCCGTTATGACAACCTCGCCTGATCTCAAATTCATCGCTGAAACCTTTCCCGCTCCGGTCATGCCGGCGTGTTCTATAATTAAGCTGCTCAGAGGCCAGAAGGCACTCGTCACCGGTGCCAGCTCGGGCATTGGTCGTGCTATCGCCATCGCCCTCGGCCACGCCGGGGCCGACGTGGCGGTCAACTTCGTCAGCGGCCCCGACGCCGCCGAGGAGGTGGCCGCCGAGATTCGCCGTTGCGGAGCTAAGGCCATTACGGTTCGCGGTGATGTCGGCAAGGAGGATGACGTTGAGGCGATGTTCGCCCGTGTCGTCGCCGAGTTCGGCACGGTGGACGTCCTCGTGAATAACGCAGGCATTCAGAAGGACGCCCCGTTCCACGAGCTTACCTTAGCGCAGTGGCAGCGCGTTATCGACGTGAACCTCACCGGCCAGTTCCTCTGCTCGCGCGCCGCCGTCCGCGAGTTTCGCCGTCGTGGTGTTAAAAAAGAAATCTCCTGCGCCGCCGGTAAAATCATCTGCATCAGCTCCGTCCACGACATAATCCCCTGGGCCGGCCACGTGAACTACGCGGCCTCCAAGGGCGGCGTCGCCATGATGATGAAGAGCATCGCCCAAGAGGTCGCACCCTACCGCATCCGCGTGAACAGCGTCTCCCCCGGTGCCATCCGCACGCCCATTAACACCGAGGCCTGGCACAATCCCGCAGCCTACGCCGACCTGCTTAAACTTATTCCCTACAAACGCATCGGCGAAGCCGAGGAAATCGGTCGCGTAGCCGTCTGGCTGGCATCGGATGATTCCGATTACATCACCGGAACCACCCTATACGTTGACGGTGGCATGACACTCTACCCTGGTTTCGAGACCGGCGGTTAAGTCGGAACCGTTCCAGGTATCCAAACCGCACTCGCCCTCCGTTCTTTTACCCCCTTACGCCGCCAATGTCCTCACCCAATCCCGAATCCCTCCGCCTCGCTTCCGCCCCCGCCGCCGACTCTCCTTGGCTACTGTGGGGCCCTTACCTCTCCGAACGCCAGTGGGGTACCGTGCGCGAGGACTACAGCGCAGACGGCAACGCCTGGGGATACTTCCCGCACGATCACGCGCGCAGCCGCACCTATCGCTGGGGGGAGGACGGGCTCATGGGCATCAGCGACTCCAGTCAACGGCTTTGCTTTGCCGTCGCCCTTTGGAACGAACGCGATCCCATTCTGAAGGAGCGGCTCTTCGGCTTGACCAATGCCGAGGGCAACCACGGCGAGGACGTTAAAGAGATCTACCACTACCTAGACGCCACGCCGACCCAGTCCTACCTGCGCGGCCTCTACAAATATCCACACGCGGCGTTCCCCTATGCCTCGCTACTGGATGAGAATCGTCGGCGTGGCCGCGATGCCGACGAGTTTGAACTGCTCGACACCGGTGTTTTCGACGCCGACCGCTACCACGATGTCGTGGTCGAATACGCCAAGGCCGCCGCGGACGACATCCTCATTCGCATCACTCTACACAACCGTGGGCCGGAGGACGCTGCCTTGCACGTGCTGCCCACCCTCTGGTTTCGTAACACCTGGTCCTGGGCGAAGGACTCGCCCAAGCCGTCCCTCTTCGCCCCACACGCCAACGCGATCGAGGCCCATCACTCCGATCTCGGCCCATACCAACTCAACTTCGAGGGGCAGCCCGAACTCCTTTTCTGCGACAACGAGACCAACGCCCACCGTCTCTTCAACCAGCCCGCGTCTGGCTACCCTAAGGACGCCATCAACGACCACGTCGTGCAAGGCCGCACGGCCGCCACCAACCCCGCCCGCACTGGCACCAAAGCCGCCGCGCATTACCGCGTGGTCGTGCCCGCCCACGGGCAGGTCACCATACGCCTGCGCCTGAGTGCGTTGAAGCAGGCATCGTCGGTATCGAAAGCCGCCTGGGCCGACTTCGACGCCACCTTCGCCTCCCGCATAGCCGAGGCCGACGGCTTCTACGCCGAAATCCAGCGCAACATGGCCGACGCCGACGCCCGCCTCGTGCAACGCCAGGCCTTTGCCGGCATGATCTGGTCGAAACAGTTTTTCCACTACGATGTCCGCGAGTGGCTGGCTGGCGACTCGGCTCAGTCGCCGCCCCCCGCCGGTCGCAGCCGCGGCCGCAACCGCGAGTGGACGCACCTAAACAACGCCGACATTATCTCCATGCCCGACAAGTGGGAATACCCCTGGTATGCCGCCTGGGATCTCGCCTTCCACTGCATCCCGCTTGCCCAGATTGACCCCACCTTCGCCAAGGACCAACTCGTCCTCCTCACCCGCGAGTGGTATATGCACGCCAACGGCCAACTGCCCGCCTACGAGTGGGCCTTCGGCGACGTCAACCCGCCCGTCCATGCTTGGGCCACCTGGCGCGTCTTTCAGATTGATCGCAAACAACGCGGCGATGCAGGCGACCTCGCCTTTCTCGAGCGCGTTTTTCATAAGCTGATGCTCAACTTCACCTGGTGGGTGAACCGCAAGGACGCCGAGGGTCGCAACGTTTTTCAGGGCGGTTTCCTCGGCCTCGACAACATCGGGATTTTCGACCGCAGCGCGCCCCTGCCCACCGGCGGCCACATCGACCAAGCCGACGGCACCAGTTGGATGGCTATGTATGCCCTCAACCTCATGCGCATCGCGCTTGAGCTCGCTCAGCACAACCCCGTTTACGAAGACATCGCCACCAAGTTCTTCGAGCACTTCCTCCACATCGCCGAAGCGATGAACAGCATGGGCGTGGACGGCGTCGGCCTCTGGTGCGAGGAGGACAAGTTTTACTACGACGTGCTCCGCCTCCCCGGCGGCGGCTCCCGCAAGCTCAAGGTGCGCTCCCTCGTCGGCCTCATCCCGCTCTACGCCGTCGAGGTGCTTTCCCCCGAATTGCTTGCCGCCGTTCCGAACTTCAATCGCCGCTTGGAGTGGTTTCTCAACTACCGCCCCGATCTGGCCCGCCTCGTCTCCCGTTGGAATGAGCCCGGCATGAAACAGCGTCACCTGCTCTCCCTCCTCCGCGGCCGCCGCATGAAGTGTCTGCTTCGCCGTATGCTCGACGAGACCGAGTTCCTCTCACCCTACGGCATCCGCGCCATCTCCCGGCACCACCTCGACCACCCCTACGAGCTCCACGCCGCTGGCCAACACCTCCAAGTGCGCTACGAACCCGCCGAATCCTCCTCCGGCCTGTTTGGCGGCAACTCCAACTGGCGCGGCCCTATCTGGATGCCGGTCAACTACCTGCTGATTGAGTCGCTGCAAAAGTTTCACCACTACTATGGCGACGACTTCAAGGTGGAGTGCCCCACCGGTTCCGGTCGATTCCTCACGCTCGCAGAGATCGCAGCCGAGCTCACCCTCCGCCTGTCGCGCCTCTTCTTAAAAGACGCCCACGGTCGCCGCCCCGTCTCCGGCACTCACGAGAAACTCGCCTCCGACCCGCATTTCCGCGACCTCGTCTTTTTCCACGAATACTTCCACGGCGACACCGGCCGCGGCGTCGGTGCCTCCCACCAAACCGGCTGGACCGGTCTCGTCGCCAAGCTCCTCCAACCCCGCCAGGAGTAGCCCGATCTCCTGCTCTTCCGGCACGCAAACGTCACAGCGGGCGCGGGAATAAGTTCTTCGCGCCCCTCTCTTATCCCCGCATGAACGCTTCCTCCTCTCCCGTCATCTACCTCACCGGGGCCACCGGCAATCTCGGCACCGCCATTGCCCGTTCGCTCCTCCGCCAAGGCGCGCGCCTCGTGCTCATCGAGCGTGCCCAGGATCGCCTGCCCAAACTCTTCCCCGAACTCGTCGGCTCGCCCGATCACCTTCTGCTCGGCGGCGTCAACCTCGCCGACGAGGCCTCCGTCGCCGCGACGGTGGAAGCCGCCCGCGAGCGCTTCGGCCGCGTTGACGGCCTGGTCAACACCGTCGGCGCCTGGCGCGGCGGCGGAGCCAGCTACGAGGCTCCGCTTGCCGACTGGTCCCTTCTCCACGAGGCCAACGTGCTGCCGGTGCTCCTCACCTGCCGCGCGCTCGCCCCGGTCTTCCTCGCCCAAAAATCCGGCCGCGTGGTCAACATCTCCTCACGCGGCGGGCTCCATGGCGACGCCGGCTCGGCCGCCTACGCCGCTGCCAAGGCCGCCGTCCTGCGCATCACCGAGACTTTCTCCGCCGAGCTCCGCGAAGCCGGTGTGAACGTCAACGCCGTCCTCCCCTCCACGATCGACACCCCGCAAAACCGCGCCGCCATGCCGACCGCCGACCACGCCCGCTGGGTGCATCCCGATGCCATCGCCGACGTGGTCTCCTTCCTCCTCTCCGACGGGGCCCGCGCCATCCACGGCGCGTCCATCCCCGTTTACGGCCTCTCCTGATTTTCCCTGCCACCCGCCTCCAAAACCTTCTCTGCATCATTATCATGAAAACATTTAATACCACGCTCGCCGTCCTCACCCTAGCCCTCGGCTGCTCCCCGTCCGTTCGTGCCCAAGCCCCATCCGCGTCCGCGTCCGCAGTCTCGGCAGCGGCACCCGCCGCCGCCAAGACCTTGGTCAACACCAACGCCAAGGGCCTCGCCCTCCAGGGCTACGACCCCGTCGCCTACTTCACCGACGGCAAACCCACCAAAGGCAGCCCCGCCCACGCGACTGAGTTCGCCGGTGCCACCTACCACTTTACCAGCGCCGCGCACCGCGAATCGTTCCTCAAGGAACCCGTCAAATACGTTCCCGCCTACGGTGGCTACTGCGGTTACGCCGCCGCCATCAACCGCCTCTCCCCCATCGATCCCACCGTCTTCCAAATCATCGAGGGAAAACTTATTCTCCAGCATAACCAAAAAGCGCTGGGCAAGTGGAACGAGCTCCCCGACAACGTCAAAAAAGCCGACCAAAACTGGCCCGGCCTCGTCTCCCGCAACGGCAACGTTGGCAAGACGCTGGTCAACCTCGATGACAAGGGCGTCGCCATTGAGGGCCACGATCCTGTGAGCTACTTCACCGACGCCAAACCTGCCCTCGGCAACCCCAAGATCGAGGCCACCTACAACGGCGCGCTCTACCACTTCGTATCCCAAGAACACCGCGCGACTTTCGAGAGCGACCCCGCCAAATACGTTCCCGCCTACGGTGGTTACTGCGGTTACGCCGCCTCCATCGGCAAGGTCCGCCCCGTCCGCCCCGACATCTGGTCCATCGTCGATGGCCGGCTCATCCTCCAGCACTCGCCGGGCGCGGTCGAACTCTGGGAAAAAGACATTCCCGGCAACAAATCCAAGGCCGACCTCTACTGGCCCAAACTCGTCGTCGCCAAGGCCGGCAAGAAAAAGCCCCTCGATGGCCTCCTCGGCAAATCCGTCCTCCCCGAACTGCGCTAATCTTTACCCGCCTTCCCCCTCCACCGTCCAGCCCTCGACCATTCCCTCCCGTGAATCGCCTCTTTCCTATCTCCCGCCTCCCTCGCCTCGCCACCGTCTCCGTCGCCCTTCTTCTCGCCGCGCCCGCCGCGCTCTTCGCCGCCGACACCGTCGCCCAGCCCACCCTCACCCTTGAAGGCGCGAAAAAAGCGGGCGACGCCGCCGAAGCCGGAGCCGCTAAACTCGGCGCACCCGGAGCCGCCATCGCCGTCGTCGATGCCGGCGGCCACCTCCTCTACTTCGTGCGCCGCGCCGGCACTTTCCTCGGCAGCCCCGATATCTCCATCGGCAAGGCCCGCACCGCCGTCGAGTTCAAGAGCCCCACCCGCAAGTTCGAGGACATCATCGCCAAGGGCCGCTACGCCATGACCTCCGTCCCCAACTTCACCCCGCTGCAAGGCGGCATCCCCATCGTCGTCGACAACTACATCGTTGGCGCCATCGGCGTCAGCGGAGCCACCAGCGCCGCGCAAGACGAGGAGATCGCCCTCCTCGGCGCCGCCGCCTTCACCGCCGCCCCCGCCGCGCCCGCCCAACCCTAAACCCGCCTCGCACCATGCGCGCCCCCTCCTCCTTCTCTTCGTTCTCCGCGTTCTCCGCCATCGTTCTCGCCCTCGGCGCGCTCCTTCCCTCCTTCGGGCTGGCCGCGCCCCGCGCCGTCCTCGCCGACGCCGTGGTCGATCTACGCACCCCCGCTGGCGCCGCCCTCGTTGGCGCCGAGTGGCGTTTCCTCCCCGCCACCATCACCGAAATCGACCATCACCTGCCCGGCCCCGACCTCAAGCCCACCGGCGCCGCCAACCGAACCCATGACCTCACGCCCCGCGCGGGCGTCGCCGGCTTTGACGACTCCGCCTGGGAAAAAATCCCGGCCGACACCCTCGAAGCCCGCCGCGGCTCCGGCCATCTCTCCTTCGGCTGGTATCGTTTCAGTATCACTATCCCCACTACCATCGGCACCCTCCCCGCCGCTGGCTCCACCGTTTTCCTCGAACTCGTCGCCGACGACTACGCCGAGATCTGGGTCGATGGCCAACTCCCCCGCGTGCCCGGCTCCGAAGGTGGCGCCTTCCCCGCCGGCTGGAACGCCCTCCAGCGCGTCCTCCTCACCCGCGACGCCCAGCCCGGCCAACGTATTCAGCTCGCGCTCCTCCTGGCCAATGGCCCGCTCTCCGACACGCCCGGCAACTACGTCTGGCTCCGCTCCGCCACCCTCGACTTCTACCGTCCGGAGCGCGCCGCCCTCGGCGAGATCGTGAAGCTCGACGTCACCCGCCTCGACCCCGGCCTCGACGCCATCCTCCCGCCCTCCGCCAAGCTGGAGAAACTCGCCGACGGTTTCGCGTTCACCGAAGGCCCCGTCTGGCTCCCTGCCGACGGCGGACACCTCTTGTTCAGCGATCCCAATAACAACCGCGTCTATCGCTGGTCGTCCGCCGACGGCACCACTTCCGTCTATCGCACAAAAAGCGGCTACACCGGCGTGGACATCGGCGCCCACCGCCAGCCCGGCTCAAACGGTCTCGCCCTCGACGCCCAAGGCCGCGTCTCCCTCTGCGAACACGGCAACCGCCGCGTCACCCGCCTGGAGAAAAACGGCGTTCTGACCGTCCTCGCCGACCGCTACGAGGGCCGCCGCCTCAACAGCCCCAACGACCTCATCTACCGCGCCGACGGCACCCTCTTCTTCACCGACCCGTTTTTCGGACTGCCCAAGCACGCCACCGACCCCGCCCGCGAACTCGATTTCACCGGCGTCTTCGCCGTCCGCTACGGCAAGGTCACGCTTGTCACCAAGGAGCTCACCGGCCCCAACGGCCTCGCCTTCTCGCCCGACCAGAAAACCCTCTACGTCGGCAACTGGGATGATAACCGCAAGGTCGTCCTCCGCTACACCCCCGACGCCGCCGGCCGCGCCGGCCCCGGCGAGCTCTTCGCCGATCTCACCACCGAGCCCGGCGCCGACGCCATCGACGGCGTGAAGGTGGACCAGGCGGGCAATGTTTACGTGAGCGGCCCCGGCGGCCTCTGGATTTTCGCCGCCGACGGTCGCCGCCTCGGCCACCTGAACGGCCCCGAGCACCCGCACAATATGGCCTGGGGCGACGCCGACCGCCGCACGCTTTACCTCGCCGCCCAAAACGGCCTCTACCGCCTCCGCCTCAGCGTCCCCGGCGCGGGCGCCACCCTCCTTCCCTGATTCCAGATCCACGCTCAACTCCTCCACACCATGACCACGCACTACGACTTCATCATCATCGGTAGCGGCGCCGGCGGCGGCACCCTCGCCCATAAACTCGCCTCCTCCGGCAAACGCATCCTCATCATCGAGCGCGGCCCCTACGTGCCCCGCGAAAAAGCCAATTGGGACACCCGCGCCGTCCACGTTGATGGCCGTTACCACCCGAAGGAGACCTGGCTCGACCGCGAGGGCCGCGACCTGCATCCACACACCAACTACTACGTCGGCGGTAACACCAAGTTTTACGGCGCCGCCCTCTTCCGCCTCCGCCGCGAGGACTTCTGCGAGCTCCGCCACCACGGCGGCATTTCCCCCGCCTGGGACGTCGGCTACGACGAGTTCGAGCCTTACTACACCGCAGCCGAGCGGCTCTACCACGTCCACGGCGCCCTTGGCGAAGACCCCACCGAGCCGCACCACAGCGAGCCGTTTCCCTATCCCGCCATCAGCCACGAGCCCCGCCTGCAACGCCTCCACGACGACCTTGTGCGCACCGGCCACAAGCCCTTCCACACCCCGCTCGGCGTGATGCTCAATGAGTCCGACCGCGTCCACAGCCCCTGCATCCGTTGCAGCACCTGCGACGGCCACCCCTGCCTGGTCAACGCCAAGGCCGATTCCCAGACCTGCGGCGTGGACCCCGCGCTCACCTTTCCGAACGTCACACTCATGCCCGAGACGCTCGTGACCCGGCTCGAGACCGACTCCTCCGGCCGCCGCATCACCGGCGTCCACGTCGAACGCCACGGCGAGAAGCTCGTGCTCTCCGCCGAGGTCGTCGTGCTCTCCGCCGGCGCGATCAACTCCGCCGCCCTCCTCCTCCGCTCCGGCAGCGACCGCCACCCCGACGGCCTCGCCAACGGCTCCGGTGTAGTGGGCCGCCACTACATGGGACACATTAACTCCGTCGTTCTCGCCATCTCCCGCGAGCCCAACGACACCATTTTCCAAAAAACCCTTTCGATTAACGATTATTACCTCCGCGCCCCCGACTTCGATTTCCCCCTCGGCCACATTTCCTTCGTCGGCAAGACCGACGGTGTGATGCTCTCCGCCGGCGCCCCGCCCATCGTGCCCGGCATGACCCTCGACATCATGGCGAAGCACTCGCTCGACTTCTGGCTGACCTCCGAGGATCTGCCCGACCCCGAGAACCGCGTCACCGTCAACCGCGACGGCAAGATCGTGCTGAGCTACGTGCCCAACAACGAAGAAGGCCACCGCCGTCTGACTGACAAACTGAAGTGCCTGCTCAAGGAGATCGACTGCACCCACATCATCCCGCGCAACCTCTTCCTCGGCCAACGCATCACCCTCGCCGGCGTCGCGCACCAAAACGGCACTATCCGCTTCGGCACCGACCCGCGCACGTCCGCGCTCGACGTCAACTGCCGCGCCCACGAGGTGGACAACCTCTACGTCGTGGACGGCAGTTTCTTCCCCTCGAGCGGCGCGGTGAACCCCGCCCTCACCATCATGGCCAACGCCCTCCGCGTCGGCGACCACCTGCTCCGCCACGCGTGAACCGTCGCCGTCTCGGGATCGTCTCGCTCGCCGGAGTAGTGGGCTTGGGCTGCATCGCGGTTCTGGCCCCGGGCTGCGCGCCCAAACCGGTCGATCTCGCGCAGCGTTTCGCAGGGCGCCCGGCGCCGCTCATGGGTCACGTTGGCGCGGGGACTGAGCGTATCCACTACGCTGAGGCAGGTAATCCCGCCGGCCCCTTGGTTCTGTTGATCCATGGCACGCCCGGAGATTTACGCAGCCTCGCGGAGGTCTTCTCCGACCGCGGCCTCGCCGACCGCGCCACACTGGTGGCGGTGGACCGGCTGGGCTGGGGCCTTTCGGGCGACGCCTCGCCGGTCGCGTCGGTCGAGCGCCAGGCCGAGGCTCTGCGCGCGATCCTCGCCGCGCATCCCGGCCCGCGCGCCGCCGTCGTGGTCGGGCACTCCTACGGTGGACCGGTTGCCGCCTGGCTGGCCGCAACCGAGCCGGCACGAGTCGGCGCGGTCGTGTTGGTTTCCGCCTCGATCGATCCGGGCGAAGAGCGCACCACTTGGTATCAGTCGGTGAGCCGCTGGCGAATTGTGCGCTGGGCCGTGCCCCGTGCTCTCCGTAAAGCCGACACGGAGATCCGGCCGCTACCCGATCAGTTGACCGCGCTGGGCACCCGCCTCGCGACCCTGCGAACGCCGGTTTATGTATTGCACGGAAAAACCGATAAACTCGTGCCCGTCGCCAACGCTGACTACGCCCGCCGGGTGCTCGTCCAATCTCCGCCCAACGTCGAGATCATCCCCGGCCAGGGGCATTTTATCCCTTGGGAAAACCCCGCGCGCATCATCTCCGCCGTGAATCGCGCCCTCGATGCACTGGGCGTTCCGCCCGCTTCTCTTTCGCCTTAATCTCCACCGTAAACCCGCCACTTAAAATAATGCTCACTGCGCTCCTCACACACTTCGCCCGCCGCTCCCTGCGGGTTTGTTTCCCCGTCGGCCTCCTCCTGATCGCGTCGTCGCTTTTCGGCGCCGTCCGATCGGTTGGCCCGATCACGCTCTCCGTCGCCGATCTCGATCGCCAGACCGCGTTTTTCCGCGACGTGCTCGCCTTCGAGGTAGCTCCGCCGACCGAGGCCGATGGATCCGAACAAGACCGCCGCTTCGCGCTCACCGGCGTGCGCACCCGCTCCGCGACGCTCCGCCTCGGCACCGAGCAGATCGTGTTGACCGAGTTCGTCGCGCCCCGCGGGCGACCCTACCCGACGGACTCCCGAAGCCCCGACCTCTGGTTCCAACACATCGCCATCGTGGTGCGCGACATGGATGCGGCCTACGCCGTGCTGGCGCGCGCCAAGGTTCGCCACGTCTCGACCTCGCCGCAAACCCTGCCCCTCAGCAACCCGGCGGCGGGCGGCATCCGCGCCTTCTATTTTCAAGATCCCGAGGGCCACGTTCTCGAGGTTATCTGGTTCCCGCCCGGCAAGGGCAACCCGCGCTGGCAGCAGCCGACCGACCGCCTGTTCCTCGGCATAGACCACACCGCTATCGCGGTGAGCGACACCGACCGCAGCCTCGCGTTTTACCGTGACGCGCTGGGTATGAAGGTCGCCGGCGGCGCGGAGAACTTCGGCACCGAGCAGGAGCACCTCAACCAAGTCTTCGGTGCCCGCGTGCGCATCACCGGCATGGCCGCGCCGGACGGCGGGCCCGGCATCGAGTTCCTCGAATACATCGCGCCTCCCGGCGGCCGCCCGCTCCCCGCCGATGCGCGCGCCAACGACCTGCTCGCCTGGCGCGTCGCCCTCACCGTGGATGCCCTCGCCGCGACCGAAGACGCCGGGCGCAAGGCCGGTGGCGTAGCCGTATCGCCCGCCCTCATGCGCGATCCCGACGGCCACCTCATCGAGTGGTTCGCGCCGAGGCCATGAGCGTCGCCGTGCCTCCGCCCGTTCCGTGGATCCGCCGCGAATACCTCATCGAGGCCACCGGGCTGGCCTTGTTCATGGTCTCGGCCTGCGTTTGGGTGGCGGCGCTCCAGCATCCCGCCTCGCCTCTCCACGGGTTGATCCCTTCGGGCGACCTTCGCCGCGCGCTCATCGGAGTCGCGATGGGCCTGACCGCCGTGTCGTTGATCTACTCTCCCTGGGGCAAACGCTCGGGCGCGCATTTTAACCCCGCCGTGACGCTCACGTTTTTCCGGCTGGGCAAGGTCGCGCCGCGTGACCTCATCGGCTACACGATCGCGCAATTCGCCGGCGGCACCGCAGGTTTGGCGCTGGCTTCGCTCGCACTCGGCGGGCTGGCGGCGCATCCGGCGGTCAACTACGTGGCGACCGCGCCGGCGGGCTCGCCATGGGCGGCCTTTGGCGCGGAATTTTTCATCAGCGGCCTTTTGATGACGGTGGTCTTGCAAATCTCGAACCGCCCCCGGCTCGCTCCCTACACCGGGATTTTTGCCGCGTGTTGCGTCGCGCTTTTTATCACGTTGGAGGCACCGATTTCGGGCATGAGCATGAATCCGGCTCGCACCTTCGCCAGCTTCACCCACGCCGGTGGCTGGGGGCATTACTGGGTTTATCTGCTCGCCCCGCCCTTGGGAATGTTGAGCGCAGCCGCCCTCTACCAAGCCACCGCCACTCGCGGCGTAGCCTGCGCGAAGCTGAGACACGTGGACGATCAACCGTGTCTTTTCTGCGACTACCAACGTCGCTTAAAGAAAGTGCTCGAAAGCAGAGACTCATCGGTCATCCAAAACGAAAAAAACTAAGCTCCATGCCTTCGGGTGATTTACAACTATTACCCGGTACTTCTTCGGTGCGGAATAAACTCCCCGGTGCCGCCTCTTATCCGCGAATGAAAACAAAACTGCGAGTTGGGGTGTTTTTAGGCTTGGCTGCGTTTCTGGCGGCCTGGCCGCTTGGGGCGGCGGCGACCAAGGCGCGCGGGACGGCGGCGGACGCCCCCGTCGAGATCGGTCGCGTGGCTTGGTTGCGTGATCTGGACGAAGGACTGGCGCGCGCGAAGGAAGCCGGTAAACCGGTGCTTCTGCTTTTCCAAGAAGTGCCGGGTTGCTCGGGTTGCCGGGAATTTGGCCGGGATGTCTTGGCGAATCCAAAGATGGTCGCGGCCATCGAGACACACTTTATCCCGGTGTTTATTCCCAATAATCAACCGGGAAAAGCAGCCGAAGTGCTGAAGCAGTATGGCGAGCCCGCGTGGAATTTTCAGGTGGTGCGTTTCCTCGCAGCGGACGGTAAGGACCTGATCCCGCGCGAAGATAAAATCTGGACCGTGCCCGCCCTCGCCGCGCGTATGGTGCGCAGTCTGGAAAAGGCCGGACTGCCGGCGTCGGAGGCTTTGCAAGAGCTGGCCGGGCGACGCGCGGAGCCAACACCGGTTCGGCAGACAGTAGTGTTTGCGCAGGCCTGTTTCTGGACCGGGGAAATGTGGTTGGGGCAGATCGAAGGGGTCGAGCGCACTGAGGCCGGTTTTTTTGAAGGCCGGGAAGTCACCATGGTGGAGTTTGATCCACAACGGCTCACTTTGCCTGATTTGGTTCGCGAGGCCGTGGCCCGGAAGTGCGCGGACCGCATCTATACCACATCGGCAGAGGATAAAACCCTCGCCGAGAGTGTGGTAAAAAGCCCTCACGTGGGTCTGCTTGATGCGGGCTACCGGGCAGCGCCAGCGTCGGACCAAAAGAGACAAATCCAAGGCACGTCGGCGCAAGGCCGAGTCTTTACGCCGGAGCAGGCGACCAAGGTAAACGCGTTCATTCGCACCGACCCCGTGAGAGCGGCGTCCTATCTGTCCGATCCACGTTTTTCACAGGCTGGCCGATGAGAAAATCGATTTCCCTCACTGGATTTCCTGCGGAAGGTTTAAGTCGATGCTGAACCCACCAGCCCGCAGTAATAAACAACTCGAAAGCACGGACAAATAATCTTGGATTAATCTTATGCCTGAATCGTTCGCACAACTATTAGTCTGGTCGGGCTACGCCTACGGGGTGGCGGGGCTCTTGCTGCTCCCTTGGTGGCACGTTCGCGGGCTGGCTCGGCTGGACACGGCGGCGGGGCAGGGTGGCTGGGGATTCCGCCTGCTAATCTCGCCGGGACTGGTCGGCCTCTGGCCGGTCTTGTTGCTCGCCGCGCGACGCGGGACCGGGCATCCGAAAATCGAAACCAACGCCCACCGCGCCGCCGCGTCGGAGCACGCGCCTTTACCATGATCGCGAAACTAAGAACGAGGCACCGGCGCTGGTGGTGGGCGTTGGCCCTGATGGTTCCCGCCACACTGGCCCTCGCCCTGTGGACACGTCGTCCGCCGGTAATGATGGATAAACTACCTCCCGGGCTGGCCGGCAGTGTGGTCGAGGAGGCAAAGCCATGAGCACCGGTTATGCGGCGGTCGGCTGGAGCCGTCAGAAACGGATCTACGACCTCACGTTCGGCGGCGTGCTGCTTGGCTATCTGGCGGCATTCGCGGGTGTGAGCTTGGCTTTGTTTCCGTCGGCGACGGCGGAGACGATTCTCATCCGGGCGTTTGGCACGGCGGCGTTTTTGTTGCTGCACGTCATTCTCGCGATCGGCCCGGCGGCGCGGCTGGACCGGCGATGGCTGCCCCTGCTCTACAATCGCCGGCACCTCGGCGTGACGATGTTCGGTCTGGCGGCGGTGCACGGGCTGTTTTCGTTGGTGCAGTTTCACGCGCTCGGGGTGCTCGATCCGTTTGTGAGCGTGTTGGTGAGCGATGGCTCATTCACCCGGTTGGAAACCTTGCCCTTTCAGGTTTTCGGTCTGCTGGCGCTGGGCATCCTCTTTCTGATGGCGGCGACCAGCCACGATTTCTGGCTCAACAACCTGAGCGCCCCGGTCTGGAAGGCTTTGCACCTGATGGTTTACGTAGCCTACGGACTGATCGTCGTCCACGTGGCTTTCGGCGTGGGGCAAATGGCGGGAGGCGAGTGGGTTTTGGGAGGCACGGCGCTCGGTGCGGCTGCGCTCGTGACGCTGCATCTCATGGCGGCACGGCGCGAGGCGGCGACCGACCGCGAAGCGACGGCTCAAGCTGGCTGGGTGCCAGTCTGCGGGGTGGACGACATCGTGGACGGACGGGCTAAGATCGTCGCGGCGGGCGGCGAACGCGTGGCGGTGTTTCGCCAAGGCTACACGTTTTCCGCCGTCTCAAACGCCTGCCAACACCAGAACGGGCCGCTGGGCGAGGGGCGCATCGTGGATGGCTGCATCACCTGCCCGTGGCACGGTTACCAATACCTGCCGGAGACGGGTGCCTCGCCTGCACCATTTACGGAAAAAGTCTGCACCTTTCGTCTCAAAGTCGGCGGCGGCCAGGTGTGGCTCGACCCGCGACCGCTGCCGCCCGGCACCCGGGTGGAACCGGCCAACGCCAATACCGGACGTCCATGAACGACGAATTTTACATCGGTTACTATCCCAAGGCCCCGGCCGCGACCGCCCGCCACGTGCGGCGCGTGGTGGTGGCGCTGGCGATCAGCGTGGTCGCGGCTGGCGTGGGGCTGGCGCTGGTATTACCCTATCTCGGCGGGGGTATTTTCGAGTTCGGGCAGGTGCGTGATTTCCAGGGCGTCATGCGCTGCGACGCGGCGACCGGGCCGCGCTTAACCGACGCGGAAGTGGATTACCTGCTGGTGGGTCCGGGGAAAAGCGGCGCGATCGAGATGTGTGGTGCCGCCGGGCAAACCGTCATGCTGGCAGGCACCTTGATCACGCGCGACGGACGCCGTTTGATCGAGACGGCGGGCCCGGCGCGCGTGTTGGCGAGTGGCTTGGTGAGCGCAGCGCTGGCGGGTGAGGTAATGGATTCTAGCGCGACGCCGGTGTCGCTCGGCAACCTGACGCTTACGGGCGAGATCGTGGATCCGAAATGTTACTTTGGAGTGATGAACCCCGGCGAGGGCCGGGCGCACCGGGCCTGCGCGATTTTGTGTCTGCGCGGCGGCATTACGCCGGTGTTTGTGGCGAAGGACCGGGCGGGCGCGACGGCGCACCTGCTCATCACCGGCCCGCGCGGCGAGCCGATCACCGAGGAGCTGTTGCGCTGGGTCGGCGAGGGCGTGGCGGGCAGAGGCGAGGTGGTGCGCACCGGGCGCTGGCTAACGTGGCGGCTGGACCCGGGAACGTTGCACCTTGCGGTCAACGGCGGGCTTTGAATTCGGCGAGTTCGGCGGTGAGGGTATCCAACAGAAACAAAGCCTGGTCGGCGGCGGCTTAGAGGCAAAGTAACCCAATAGGTTACTTAGGATGTTTCCGGGAAATGCCGGGGTAGGGGAGACGGGACGGGCGGGGGTGGCGGAATGGGGGCCGGGGTTAAGCGTCGTTGGAAAGGGTTTGCAGCGCTTGGCGCGCGGCGGCTTCTTCGGCGTGTTTCTTGGCGCTGCCCCGGCCTTCCCCGAGCAGGCGGTCGGCGAGGTAGACGCGCGAGGTGTATTCCTTGGCGTGGTCGGCGCCGCCGGATTGCACGGTTTCGTAGCGCAGGCAGGCGGTGCCGTGGTGGGGTTGCACGTGTTCCTGGAGGCGGCCTTTGGGGTTGTCGGCGCCAAGGCGGGCAGCGAGGCGGGCATCGAAGGAACCGTAGAGGGCGAGCACGCGGGCGCGGGTGGTTTCGAGGCCGGCGTCGAGCAGGAGGGCGCCGAGGATGGCTTCGAAGGCGTCTTCGAGGTTGGAGGCGCGGTCGCGGCCTTCGGGGGTGTTTTCGCTGCCGCCGAGGCGCAGGGCCTGATCGAGACTGATTTCGCGGGCGAGGGTGGCGAGGCAGCGGCCATTGGCCAGGATGGCGCGGCGGCGGGAGAGCTCGCCCTCCGCGTCGGCGGGGAAACGGGCAAACAACTCGGTGGTCAGGATGAGTTGCAGGACGGCGTCGCCGAGGAATTCGAGGCGCTGGTTGTGGGGGCCGGAGGCGGGGTTTTCGTTGAGAAAACTCGGGTGGGTGAGCGCTTCGACGAGCAGCTCGGGGCGGGTGAACTCGTGGCCGAGGCGGTATTGAACGGCGGCGAGGGCGGCGGGGGTCATGAGGAGGCGCTGGAGTAACGGCGCAGCCCGGAGTGGAAAACGGTAAGGGCCACCGCGACCCAAAACACGGTGGCGGCGAGCAGCCAGGCGGCGTAAACCGGCTCAAAGCCGTGGATGAGCACGCGGGCCGGGACGTTGCTCACGATGACGACCGGCAGGGCGTACACAAAGAGGACGGCGGTGATGCCGCGCAGGGATTCGCGGGGCAGGCGGGAAAACTCGGTGAGGCCGAAGTAGCCGCCCTCGATGCCCTTGGCGCTTTGCAGCCAGAAGACGAGGGAGATGATGGTGAGCAGGGTGGCGTAGTGGAGAGCCAGACCGCAGACGATGAAAAGGGCGTAGGCGGCGATTTGGCCCAGGCTCGGGTGTAGTTGGAGTTGGTGAGCGGCGTAAACCACCACGGCGAGGGCAACGGGCACGTTGACCAGGCCGTCGAGGTCGAACTTGCGGGTGGAAATCATGAACAAGGGTGCGCCGGGCTGGGCGAGAAAGAAGTCGAAGTGGCCGCTGCGCACGTTGCGCCCCAGCTCGAAGAGGTTGCTCCAGAAAAACGCCATGAGCAGGCGTTGCACAAGGAGGGTGCTGCCAACGAGGAGCAGCATCTCGTACTTCGACCAACCGGCGATGCTGTCGGTGTGTCCGTAGATGATGCCGACGAGGAGCACGTTGACGCTCATCCAGAAAAACTCCACCAGCGCCCACATGAGGAAATCCCCGCGAAACATCATGGCCCGGACCAGCGAATAGCGGATGCTGGCGAGCCAGATGCGGGCGTAGCGGGCGAAGGTGGCGGGCATGGGCTTGGAGCGGGGGGCGCGGAGTTCAGCGTATGGGGCTTAGCCACCGACGGCGGTGTGGCGGCGGAGGCCGCGTTTCCAGAGGGCTTGGGCGAGGAAAAGGAGGGCGATGGCCCAGCCGGTCTGGATGGCGAGTCCTTGCAGGGCAAAACCGAGGTCGGTGATGCGGCCGGTGAGGAGCGCGGCGGGGAAATACATCTGATAGTAGTAAGGCAGCCAGCGGGAGAGTTCGTAGAGCCAGCCGGGCATCAGATCCAGGGGGAAGATTTGCCCGCCGAGCACGGATTCGACCGCGAGGGAGAGGATGATGAACGACTGGATTTCCAAAAACCAAAAGGTCAGCAGGCCGAAGCAGTAGGCGATGATGAACTGGATGAAGGCGGCGAGCAGCAGAGCGGGAATGGCGACGAGGTAGAGCGGCAGGTGTTCGGTACCGGGGAAGACCAGATACTTTCCGAGCAAGGGCAGGGCGGCGAGCACGGGCAGGAGGGCGAGGGAACCGGCTACGAGGCGGGCGGAAAAAAAGAGGCTCAGGCGGTAGCCGAGGTAGTTGATCGGCTTGGTCAGAAACTGGTTGATCAGGCCGTTGCGGATCTCCTCGGAGATTTCGTAGTCGTCGTTGGCCGCGCTGAGGAAAAACTGGAGCACGAGCAACAGAGTGAAATAGGTGAGCGTCGCCCCGAGCGCGAAGCCGCCGATGTCGGTTTTGCCCGCATAAGCCGCGCCCCACAGGGTGAAGACGTAGACGAGGTGAAGCAGCGAAAAGGCGGCGCGGATGGCGAAGTTCCAGCGGTAAACCAGATTGGTCTGGAGACCGGTGAGGAAGACCTGGCGGTATTTGGCGAGCACGGACACGGAGGGGCTAGGGCCTGGGAGCGAGGGGGAAGGAAGCGCGGCGAAGCGGGGGCTTACTTCTTCGCGAGGTCGAAGCGTTCGATCACTTCTTTGGCGAGGGCGCGGTAGGCGGAGCTGCCGGGGGAGGTGTTGTCGTAATCGAAGATGGTTTTGCCGAAGCTGGGGGCTTCGCTGAGGCGCACGGTGCGGGGGATGACGGTTTTGAAAATCTGGTCGGGCAGGTGTTTCTTCACTTCCTCGACGACCTGGCGGGAGAGGTTGGTGCGCATGTCGAACATGGTCATGACCACGCCGCCGAGGGTGAGCTGGGCGTTCACGGCGTTTTTGATGCGATCAAGATTGCGCAGGATCTGGCCCAGGCCTTCGAGGGCCATGTATTCGCACTGGAGGGCGATGAGGAGGTGGTCGGCGGCGCTGAGGCTGTTCATCGAGAGCATGCCCATGGAGGGCGGGCAATCGATGATTATGGCGCGGAAGCGGCCGGAGGCGCGCACGGGTTCGAGCACGGAGCGCAGGCGGCCGAGGTAGTTGTCGGTGCCGGCCAGTTCGATCTCGAGTGCGCCGAGGTCTTCCTCGCTGGGGATGAGGGAAAGGCGCTCGATGCTGGTGGGGACGATCATTTCCAGGGCCGAGCCCTCGCCGCGCAAGGGACCGTAGAGGGAGCGGCCCTCCTGCTTGTCGATTCCGACGGCGGAGGTAGCGTTGGCCTGGGGATCGAAATCCACCAGCAGGGTGGGGATTTTTTTCTCGGCCAGGCCGGCGGCCAGATTTACGGCGGTGGTGGTCTTGCCGACGCCGCCCTTTTGATTCGCGATGCTAAATACGGCACAGGCCACGGTGGCGCGGATTAACCGGGGTGGGGCGGGGCGCGTCGAGAGTGAACTGGCAACGGCTTGGTT
Organism: Opitutaceae bacterium; assembly: GCA_027485045.1. Taxonomy (GTDB): domain Bacteria; phylum Verrucomicrobiota; class Verrucomicrobiia; order Opitutales; family Opitutaceae; genus IMCC26134_A. The sequence continues at coordinate 23,936 of JAIXRU010000215.1, forward strand.
ACAGTCCGGCGATGGAATCGGAGATGACTTCGCAGGCGCGCTCGACTGCGGGGCCCTCGTGGGCGGTGCTGAGGAACCAGGCCTCGTAAGCGCTGGGGGGGAGGTAAACACCGCGTTCGAGGCAGGCGTGGAAGAAGCGGCCAAAGAGCTTGGCGTCGGAGGTCAGGGCGGTGGGCATGTCGCGCACCGGCTCGGGGGTGAAGAAAAGGCTGAACATGGAGCCGCATTGCGGGGCCTGGAGGGTGATGCCCTTGGTGCGGGCGGCGGCGAGGGCGGCGGCGCAGACTTGGCGGCCAAGGGCGTCTAGGCGGGCGTAGGGCTGGAGTTCGTCGAGCAGGCGCAATTGGGCGATGCCGGCGGCCATGGCGAGGGGGTTGCCGGAGAGCGTGCCGGCCTGATAAACGGGGCCGAGCGGGGCGAGTTTATCCATGATTTCGGCGCGACCACCGAAGGCCCCGACAGGAAGGCCGCCGCCGATGATTTTGCCCAGGCAAGTGAGGTCGGGAACGATGTTTTCGAGCTCCTGCACGCCGCCGCGGGCGAGCCGGAAACCGGTCATGACCTCGTCGAAGATCAGGACGGTGCCTTCACGGGCGGTGGAGGTGCGCACGTGTTGCAGGTAGCCGGGCTCGGCTCGGATGAAGCCGACGTTGCCGATGTAGGGCTCGAGGATTACGGCGGCGATCTGGCCGGGGTAGGCGGCGAAGGCGGCGTCGAGGGCGGC
>JAIXRU010000298.1 GCA_027485045.1 Opitutaceae bacterium
CAGTAAATCCCCATGAATCCCACCCCGAAGTTTACCCCGCCGGAACGCGATGCGCGTTCTGGTTTCGCCCTGCTGGTCACGGTGGTCCTGGTCGCCTTCCTGGTTTTGATTTTGGTCGGATTGGCGACCCTGACCCGGGTGGAGACGCAGGTCGCCGGGAACAGCCAGAATCTCGCACCTCCGCCGGCAAGTCACCCTGAGAGTGGGGCACACCTCCTCTCATAAGCCCTCTTCTAGATATCAACGCTTCCTTAGTATTACGCGATGAACCTCCCGGAACCGACCGTTTGTAACCCCATCCCGCTGCCCGACTATCCGCGCGGACGCAGCTCCATCGGGGCGACCGCCGCCACCTTTGGTTACCTACAAGATCCACCCCGCGATTATCGTGAGCTCGCGGATCCCTCCGTGCTCTACCACGAAGGCCGCTGGTATCTTTATCCCTCCTGCGGCATGGCGTGGGTCACCGGGGATTTCCGAACCTGGACGCACCACCGCATCGAGCCTTTCGACATCGGCTACGCGCCCACCATCGTCCGGCACGGCGACCGTTATTTGCTCACCGCGTGCAAGGCGGGTATCTGGAGCGCTCCGACCCCGCTCGGCCCCTTCGAACCGCTGGGGCCCTTGCTCGATGTCGATGGCCGTGCGGTGGAAAACTTTAACGACCCGATGCTCTTCAGCGACGACGATGGCCGACTCTACGCTTACTGGGGCCTGGGGCCGCCGGGTCTGTTTGCGGCCGAGGTGGACCCGGTGAGTTGCACCCGCCTGCTGACCGCGCCCCGCATCGTGCTGAGCTACGACCCCGCCGTAGAGTGGGAGCGATACGGCGAGCACAACGAGGATGCCTCCCGCAGCTACATCGAAGGCGCTTGGATGGTCAAAGTAGGCGGCGTTTACTACCTCACCTACGCCGCCCCCGGCACGGAATGGCGAACCTACGGCATGGGCGCGGCGCGAGGCTCGTCACCGCTCGGTCCTTTCACGCGCCAGCAGCGCACCCCGTTTTGCAGTCGCACCGAAGGGCTGATCCAAGGGCCCGGCCACGGCTGCATCGTCCGTGGACCGCGCGACACCTTGTGGGCGTTTTACACCTGCCGCCTGTGTTACGAGCATATCTTTGAACGTCGGCTGGGTTTCGATCCCTGCGGGGTCGATGCCGACGGGGAGTTGTTCGTCCACGTCAGTGAGTTTCCCCAGTTCGCTCCCGGCCAACGCGAGCGCCCGGAGGAGGGCAACCTCGCGGGGCTGCTGCCCATGAACCACCGTCGCCGGGTTTACACCAGCTCGGCCGCGCCGGGTCGGGCTGGGCTCTACGCGGTCGATAACTGTCTGCATACCTGGTGGGAGCCCGCCCCCGGCGACGCCGCTCCATGGCTGGAGCAGGATCTGGGCGTGGAGGTGACGGTCGAGGCGGTGCGCTTGGTCTGGCGCGACATGGAGCTCGACTACGAGGCGGGGCGCGTGCCCGGACCGATACGTTGGCGGCTGGAGGGCGCGCCGGCTGATGGCCCTTTCACGCCCCTGGTGGATGCGAGCGAAAACTCGCAGGACCTGCTCATCGATTACCGCACGTTTGCGCCTCGGACGGTCCGCCGTATTCGTTTGGTGGTGTCGGCCTGGCCGGCGGGTCTGCGCCCGGGCGTGATTGCCTTTTCCGTGTTTGGAATGGTCTTACTTTAACCCAAGTGCTTCGGCGAAACCCCCATGTCCATTAGCCGCAATTCATCAAGAACCCTACAGTGCCTGTGTTTTTTGATTCATATTTGGGCGCTTACACTTCTACCGGTAAGTGGTTTTGCCCAGGAAGCGGGTGTCCCGAATATGCGTCCGCCGAAGGGCTATGCGCTTTGGGACGACAAACCCGCGCCGCTCGATCTGCAGGGCTGGGAGCGGAATTCGTTTCCGCTGGGCAACGGGCACTTCGGGGTGAACTTCTTTGGCGGCTTGGGCGAAGAGCTTTGGCAGTTCACGGACAAGAGCCTCTACGTGCGCGATCCGCAGACGGAGGAGAAACGCTACGATGCCATCGCGCTCTCCAGCCTGGCGGAGCTGCGTCTGTATCAAGATCACCGAGTGGAGAATGCGAAGGGCTATCGTCGCGAGGTCGATTTGAACACGGCGCTGGGGAGCGTGCGTTACGAGACCGGCGAGGTGGAGTTTCGGCGTGAGCATTTCGCGAGTTATCCAGACAATGTGTTCGCAGTGCGCCTCACGGCGTCGCGGCCCGGCCGGATCAGCTTCAGGCTTCAGGCGACGCATCCTTACCTCAGCGAGTTTCGCACCGGGCGCGCCCGGGCGGAGGGCAACCGCCTCGTGCTCGACGGCACGACGCTGCCCTACGGGCTGAACTACCAAGTGCGCGTCGGCGTGAAAACCGCCGGCGGCCGCGTGACGGCGAAGGCCGACGGTGCGCTGGGCGAGATCAGCGTGGAGGGAGCGGACTTCGCCGAGGTTTATGTGACGCTCGGCACCAACTATCGGTTGGAGCCGCAAGTTTTTCTGAACGAGCCGGGGAAGAAACTTGAAGGCTACGCGGTGCCGGAGACGGAGATCGCCGGGCGGCTGGTGGCGGCGGGCACGGCGGGATGGGAACGGCTGCGCGAGCGGCATGTGGCCGACCACGCGGCCTTGTTTCGCCGCGCGCAGATTGATCTTGGCGGCATCGACCCCGGGCTGCCGACGGACCGCTTGCAGGCGGCGACGAGTCTGGCCGCGCCGGCGGCACGTTACCTAGAGGAACTGTATTTTCAGTTTGGCCGTTACCTCCTGATCGCTTCGTCGCGGCCCGGCACGTTGCCGGCGAATCTCCAAGGCACTTGGAATATGAACCGCAAGGCGCCTTGGACGGGTGGTTATTGGGCGAACATCAACTTGCAGATGAATTATTGGCCCGCCTTCGTCACCGGCCTGGAGGATACCTTCGAGCCCTACGCCGCGTTTTGGAAAGCCTCTTTCCCGGCGGGCCAGGGCAACGCGACCGCCAGGCTGCGTTCGTGGAAGCGACCGGCGGCCGAGGGAGGATGGACGGCGGGCACCGGCAACAGTGCCTTCCACGTTTCCGGCCCCGGTCCCACCTCCGGCGCGGGCACGGGACCCTTTGTCATCCTGAATCTCTGGGAATGGTATCGCTACACCGGCGACACGCAGGTGCTGGAACAAGTCTGGCCCTTTCTGCTGGGCTCGAGCCGCTTCCTCGCGTCGGCGCTGGTCGAGCAGACCGACGGCACCTGGCTTTGCGAAACGTCGTGGTCGCCGGAGCAGAAGAATGCGGACGGCTCTTACGTCAACCTGCCGGGCGCGGCCTACGATCAGCAACTCGTTTATGAGAACCACCGCATGACGCTGGAGGCGGCGAAAATCCTTGGGAAAAGCGACCCCATCCTCGCCACCTTGGAGAAGCAGTTGCCGCAACTTTCGCCCGTGCTCATCGGTGCCTCGGGTCAAATCAAAGAGTTCCGCCAGGAAAACGCTTACGGCGAATATGGCGACCCTAAGCATCGCCACATCAGCCAGCTCATCGGGCTGTTTCCCGGCACGTTGCTGACCGAGAAGCCGGAGTGGTTGGCCGCCTCGCGCGTGACGCTCGACCTGCGCGGAGACAAAAGCACCGGTTGGGCGATGGCGCACCGGCTCAATGCGTGGACTCGGGTGAAGGACGGCCAGCGTTGCCTCACGCTGCTGCAAACTCTGCTGGCCAAGGGCACGCTGCCCAATCTCTGGGACACGCATCCGCCCTTTCAGATCGATGGCAATTTCGGCGGCACCTCCGGTATCGCGAACATGCTGCTGCAAAGCCACGAGGGCTTCATCGACCTCCTGCCCGCCCTGCCTAGGGAATGGGGAACGGGTTCGTTCAGTGGTCTGCGCGCGATCGGCGGGTTCCAGGTTGGGGCCGAGTGGCAGGAGAGCCGCATGGGGAAGGTCACGGTTTTTTCCAAGAACGGCGGCTCCTGCCGCCTGCGGGTCGGCGGCGGTCGGGTCGCCAGCGTTACGGATCAAGCGGGAAAACCGGTTCCCTTTGCGTCCGAAGCCGGCGACGCGGGCAGGGTGACAATCGAAACCCGCCCGGGCGCACGCTATCATTTAACCTTTATCCGATAACGAGGGCTCCCTGGCGCGTCGCCTTCACGAAGCGGCGGCCCGGCCTCGACGTGACGGTTTGCGACCCGCGCCGGAGGTCTGGTTTTTAGCGGTCGTCTCCGGGACAGACGCCGCCGGTGCCGGTGGTTGCTCCAGCGCCTCGCGCCAGACCCCTGGAACGAGGGTGTTTAGCGGGATTACGGGGCGTCCGAAACGGTTGGCCGCAATCAGGCCCGCCAGTTGAAACACGGCGGTGCGGCCGACCTCCTCGCCCCGGTTGACTATCCCGGCCAGGGCGGGACGCGCATCCACGCCGAGGTGGGCGAAGCCCAAATCCGCCGGTATCCGGTAGCCCGCCTCCAGCAGGTAATCGTGCAGCAGGTAGTCGACGCTCAATACGGCGTCGGCCTTTTGCTCGCGCAGCCACGGGATAAAGAGCTTGGGGTCGTTCTCGACCTCTTCGGCGGGCAAAGGGACCTGTTCTTCAACCGGCCAGAGTTGTTGCAGGCCGAGGTAGGCGGCGAGCGCCTCCTTGCGCACGCGATCAAGGCGTCCGGGTTTGACGGGGAAGCAGATGCGACGCCTCCCCGTCTCGCGCAATTGCTGGAGGGCGAGGGCGACGTTGCCGCCTATGTCCGTTCCCACCCGATGGAAGCGCGCCCCGCCGCCGCAGCGCAGCATGACCACCACGGCGAAACCTTCCTCCAGTTCCTGCGCCACCTTGGGGGTGAGGCACTCGGCTGGATCAAAGAGCAGCACCCCGCGCACGCCCCGGTAGTGCAGTTGCCCGATGGCCTTCAGCAGGCGCACTTCGTCGTCCCTTCCGAAGCTTACCTCCGAGGTCAGATACCCCAGGGCGGAGGCCTCGGACCGGGCACCTTCGATGAGGGTGCGGTAGTAGGGCTCGGTGGCGACCCGTTCGCTGGCCTTGAGCCCGAGAAAAAAAGCCAGTCCCACGCCCGCCTGCGCCACCTCCGGTTTGCGCACCTGCCGCAGCCAGGCGCTGACCAGGGGATTGGCCTGGTAGCCAAGCCGCGCGGCCAGCGCCTTGATCCGGGTGCGTGTTTCCTCGGAAAGGCGCGGATGGTCGCGCAGGGCCAGGGAGACGGTGGAGACATGCATGCCTGATGCCTTGGCTATATCCTGTAACGACACCCGGTTGGCCATTTTTCCCATGGTTCGAGCCTTGGCGAAATCCATCCGGTTTCAACTCATTGCTTCGACCAAAAAACGGCTGAAAATCACACTCTGTTCAACGCATTGAACGCAATGGCCTTTGCGCTCGGTAAAATCGTCGCGCAGTCTTACTCTACTATTCCAGCCCTGCGAACTTCCGGCGCGGACTTTGCGCCTCTGCCGGTGATTCGCCCCCCTGAAATCCACCCCAACGATACCCCCCGCTGCCGGTCGGCCCCCGCTTCGCCGCCGCCTCAAGCCATGATCTCACAAACCCCGGATCCTCTTCGCATCGGTCGTCTTCTGGTCGCCTCTGCCGCGCTCTTGCTGGCGGGGGCTTTGTCTTTGCAGGCGCAGCCTGCGGGGAACGCTCCGCGCGAGAAAGCGCCGGAATCCGCGCGCGTCATCGCCGTGCCCAACGCGGGCTTCGAGCTAGGCGCACAACACTGGGACTTCTCCGCCGCCCAGGGCATCGCCTCGGTTTCCAAGGAGGCCGCCGCCGCGGGCGCGCAAGGGCTGCGCATCGAGAGCAGTCGGGACGACACCGGCTTGTTCGTCGCCAGTGAGCGGATACCGGTGGATCATGCCATGGCTTACCGCCTGGCCTGGCGGGGCCGCGTGCTGGCCGGCGATGGCACGTGCATTTACCTGCGTTTCCTCGACGCCACCGGTCGCGAAATCTTTCGCGAGGAAGGCCGGGTCAACAACGACAAGGGTCTGCAATGGGTCGGTAATCACCTCAACGCCATCCCGCCGCAGGCCGCCACCACCATGGATATCGTGGTGCAGCGCCCCGGCTGGAGACCGCCCGTCTACACCGTCGAGCTGGATGAGTTCGAACTCACCGCGCGTCCCATTTCGGCGGGCGCACCCTGGCCGGGCACCTACAAGCTGCGCGCCGATGAAACGGAGCGCCTGACGGCAGCCGATGTAGTCGCGCCCGACGGACGCGTTTACCCCGACTGGCGCATGGCGGGCGTGCCCGGCGGCATCCCGCGGGTGCCGACCGTCTTGCGCTTGGCTGACCTGGGGGCAAAGCCGGGCGAGGACATTTCCGCCTTGCTCGAAGCGGCGGCCAAAAAAGTCGCGGCCTCGGGCGGCGGGGCCATCGAGATCGGCGAAGGCGTGTTCCATCTGGACGAGCCGGTGATGATTTTCGATTCCAACGTGGTGATTCGCGGCGCGGGCTCGGACAAGACCCGCCTGCTCTTTCGTTATCAGATACCGTATGGAGAAATCCGCTTTTTCCGCATCAAGCCGGGCCAGGAAATGGGACGGAACACGGTGATCGAATTTCACACCAACCCCAAGGATCTGGTCGCGATCGAACTGCGCGTGGGAGAGCGGGTGTTGAAGCGCGACACAAGAAAAGACCACTGGGGCGACACATTTTCGCTTCGGGTCGGCACCCAGCAGGCACTGGGCGAACTGGGCGAAGGACCGCAGCTCTTTTCCGCCATCGCCGAGTACGCCGACGGCAAACGGGTGACACAGGAAATTGAGCTGATTCTAACCGGGGCCGCTTCCGGCGAGACCACTCCCGTGCAGCTCGGTGCGATCAATTTTGTCGGCCGCGGCTTGGTGTCGGAACGGCGTCCTTTGGCGGCGGACGGCCGGCGTGGGGACCGGGTCCTGGCGGTGGGGGCCGAGCATCCCTTCGTGGTTGGCGATAAGATCAATCTGGTGGCCCCGGCCAGCGAGCGCTGGCGTAAACTGGTCGGCCATGAATCGCATTGGGCCATCCAGGCGCAGAGCCTCTACGAAGTGGTGGCGGTGGACCAGAGTTCGGTGACGATTCACCAGGTCCTGCGCACCCCGTTTTTGGTCGAGGACGGATCGTATGTGCAAAAGGTCCAGATGGTTTCGGGCTCCGGAGTGGAAGGCGTTTACCTCGAACAAATCGTAGTGCCCAATCAAGGACCGCGCGGGCCGTTTATCGGCGCTACCCTCTGGCATGCGATCGAGGATCTCTGGACCAGCGGCGTGATTTACAGCTACGGCTGGGGCTGCTGGATGCGGGACGTGACGGTGCGCAACACCGGGCGAAATTCCGCGTATTTCCCGATGTCCAAGCACATCGAGGTTCGCGACTGCCTGTTTGACGACGCGCTCTTCAAGGGCGGCGGCGGCACGGGCTACATCGGCTTTGATCGCAGTTGGGATTGCCTGATGGAAAACATCGAAGTGCGCGGCATGCGCCACGCGCCCAACAGCCAGTGGAATGCCTCCGGAAACGTCGTTCGTAACAGCCGCTTCTTCGGCAGCGACGGCCAGTGGCATGCGGGCTTCACGCTGGAAAACCTCTACGAGAACAACTTCATCGACGCCCGGGGCAAGGGCGGCAGTTACGGTCACGGCCTCTACGCCTCCGGCCCGTCCAGCGGCATCCACGGCCCGCAGGGCCCGCGCAATGTCGCCTATCGCAACGACATCGTTAGCCGTAAAGACGGGCTGCACATGTTGGGCGGAAACGAAGCTTGGCTCGTGCTGTATAACCGCTTCGAGATCGGTGCCGGCCATGCCGTTTTCGCCAAGGAGAAGAGCTTCGATCACGTGATCGCGGGCAACGTCTTTGTATTGCGACAGGCGAAGGCCCCGGCGGTGTTTCTCGGCGCCGATTCGGTGGGCGTCGAGTTGGTGGATAATACGTTCTATGGAGTTACGCCCCCCATGATCGGCTTTGCCGGCGGCCGCACCCAGCTCGCCCTGGCGAGGGGCAACGTCGTCCACGCCGAGGTGCCGGACGAGATGCCTCCTCTGCCCGAGCCTGCGATTCCGTCCATTTTCCAATGGCAACGCAACCACCTCTCCCCCGCCGGTTCGCCACCGGCGTCTCCGGCCTCGCCTTGATCCTGGCCGGCCTCGGACCGCCGGCGTCTGCGCAAGACGCCACCCGCCCTATGACCATCACATCCACTGTTTCCACCGCCGACTCCCCGGTCGGTGATTCCAAGCAAACTCTCACGGACTGGCGCGCCGCCCGCTACGGGTTGTTTATCCACTGGGGGCTCTATTCGAAGGCCGAGGGCCAGTGGAAGGGTTCCTGGGTCGCCACGGAGGGAGCTTGGAAGGGCAAGGGCTTCACTGAATTCCTCCAATTGCAGGCGCGTGTTCCGGTTAGTGAATACGAGGATTTCGCGCGCGGGTTTCGCCCTGACGGGTTCGACGCCGACGCCTGGGCGCGGGCGGCGCGGGCGGCGGGAATGCGCTACCTCGTTTTCACGACCAAGCATCATGAGGGCTTTGCGATGTTCCGTTCCGCGTCCAGTGGTTTCAACATCGTGGATCACTCCGGTTACGCGTTCGACCCCGTGGCCGAGCTGGCGGCGGCCTGCCGCCGCCACGGATTGTTGTTCGGAGTGTATTATTCGCTGGGGCGCGACTGGCACGACCCCGACGCGCCGACGGACTGGCCGACCAAAGGCGGGCGTTCCAACACCTGGGATTACCCCGACGAGGACGCCAAGGTGTTCGACCGCTACTTCCGCCGGAAGGTGCTGCCTCAAGTCGCCGAGTTACTCACGAACTACGGCCCGATTCCAATTTTCTGGTTCGACACTCCGGAGAAAATCACGGTCGGGCAAAGCCGCGAATTGCGCGAATTGATAAGGCGGCTCCAGCCCGGCTGCATCGTCAACGACCGGGTGGGCAACCGGCTGGGCGATTTCGAAACCCACGAGCAAACCGTTCCGGGCGCGACGCTGGCGGGGCCGTGGGAATCTTGCGCCACGCTGGGTAAAAACTGGGGTTACCATCCCCGCGACCTCGATTGGAAAACCCCGGAGCAAATCGTGCGACTGCTGACCGACGTCGTGGCCAAGGACGGCAATCTGCTCTTTAACATCGGCCCGCGCGGCGACGGCACCTTTCCTCCCGGCGCGGAGGCCCGTTTGAAGACAGTGGGCGACTGGCTGGCGGTCAACGGAGACGCCGTTTACGGCGCGCGCGCCTGGCGCGTGGTCGGCGAGACACGCGCGGTCGCCCCTGCGAAAGTCGCCAGCGCCGGAGGCACGGCGGTAGATGTCGCCACGGTCGACACCGTGCGTGACGAGATCTCCCGCTCGCAGGAGGCGGATCTGCGCTACACGGCCGGCGCCGACGGCGCGCTATACATTATTGTGCGCAGTTGGCCCGAACCCGTGGTGACGGCCAAGGCGCTTGGCCTGGAAAACTTGCAGGGCAGGCGAATCGGGGGCGTCACCCTGCTCGGCTCGGGAGATACTATCCGCTGGAGCCAGGGCAACGATCTCTTCGAGCTGGAGTTTCCCGCCCTTCGCCCGGGCGTGATCCCGGTTTGGGCCTTTCGTGTGACGTTTCTCGATTGAGTGTAGCTGTCCGAGTGTAGCTGTCCCCTTGTGCGTAGCCCGCTATCGAAGCCGCTTTTTTTATGCCTAATTCCCACCCCTTGTTCACTCATCAGCGCCAGGTTCATCTCGATTTCCACACCTCGCCGCACATCCCCGGCGTGGGGGCTGACTTCGATGCGCGGGAATTCGCCGCCACCCTGAAGCGGGCCCACGTAAACAGCGTGACGGTTTTCGCCAAGTGTCACCACGGCTACACCTATTATCCGTCCCAGGTCGGCACGCCCCATCCCACGCTCGCGCCGGGTCGGGATTTGCTGGGTGAGCAGATCGAGGCGCTGCACCGCGAGGGTATCCGTTGCCCGATCTATCTGACGGTCGGCTGGGACGCGCTGCTTACCCAGACGCGCCCGGAGTGGCGAACCCTGTTCAAAGACGGGCAGTTCGGGGACTGGAAGGGGCAGCCCGGCATCTGGGCTTTCGTGAACTGGATTCACCCCGATTATCAGCAGCACTTGGAGGACCTCACGCGCGAGACCCTTGGACGCTACGGGCGCGAGGTGGATGGTTTTTTCTACGACATCTGTTTTTTTCCCAAGGGCGCATGCTGGTCGCCGGAGTCGCGCAAGTTTCGCGCGAAGCACGGGCTGATGGACGATACGCCGGCCGGCTTTGATCGTTTCCTCGCCAAGGCGCAGGAGACGTTTTCCCGGCGCTACTGGGATGTGATCCGCGCCGCCCGCCCTGAGGCTACGGTGTTTTTCAACGCCGGTTCCGACACCTTTTTGGAGCCGGGCTTGGGCGGGCGGGCGCGTTACGAAAACATGAGCCACATGGAAATCGAGTCGCTGCCCTCGGGCTTCTGGGGCTACTTTCATTTTCCACGTCTCGCGCGTTCCACCGCGCACTGGGGCAAGCCCTGGCTCGGCATGACCGGACGCTTCCAGACGATGTGGGGCGACTTCGGCGGCTTAAAGCCGCAGGCGGCCTTGGAGTTTGAGTGTTTTCGTCCGCAGGCGCTGGGCGGGGCCAATTCCATCGGCGACCAACTGCCGCCGGGCGGGCGGCTCGACGCCGCGGCCTACGATTTGATCGGGGCGGTTTACGCCCAGGTGGCCGCCGCCGAGCCGTTCTATGCCGGATCGTCGGCGCTGGCCCAGGTCGGCATCGTCACCTCCGGAACGCCCGGACTGGATGGCGATGGCACGGCGCAGTCCGACGAAGGGGCGATCCAGATGTGCGAGGAGTTTCACTACGAGTGTCAGTTGCTGGACAGCGCCAGCGAACTCTCGGGCCTCGATGCCGTCGTGCTGGGGGATTCCACCACGCTCACCCCGGATTTCGTGGAGAAACTCCGCGCTTACCACGCGGCGGGGGGCAAGCTGTTGATTTCGCACAAAGGCGGTTGCGATGCTTCAGGGCGGTGGGCCTTGGATTTCCTGCCCGTGTCGGTGGCGGGGGAGTTGGATTTGTATCCAGCCTATTGGCGCGCGTCGGCGGTGTTTTCACCGGAACTCGCCCGCTCCGACCGGGTGTTTTATCAACCCGGACTGGTGGTTTCCGCCGGTGCGGGCACGGAGACACTGGTCGAGCGAGTGCTGCCGTATTTCAAGCGGGACGCGGTGCGTTACTGTTCGCACCTGCAAACGCCGCCTCGCCCTGAGTCTTCCGGTCAGCCGGTGGTGATCGCGGGCGAACGCTTCGTTTACTTCGCTGATCCGGTTTTCCGGGAATACCGTAAGTCGGGCAACATCGCCGCGCGCGACGCCTGCCGGATCGCGCTTCAACGTCTGATCGGCCCCGCGCCCTACGGCCACGGACTGGCCTCCACGATTCAGGTCTACCCGCGGCGACGCGGCGCAGATTTGCTGCTCACGCTGTTGCACTACATCCCGGTGCGGAAGGCGATGGACATCGACATGATCGAGGAGCGCTCGTCCTTCGCCGGCGAGGTGCTGCGTCTGCCGCCCGCCGCCCGGGAAGTGCGGGTCTTTGGCACGGGTGAGTTGATTCTGCGCAATGGCGATGGAGCTTTTGATCTGCCGGTTCGAGCGCGCGGACGCCTGCTGCTGGAGGTGCCTGGTTTTTTCAGTCGATAACGAAGGAGGTGGCATGAACCCAAGGCCCGGACTTCCGGGTTCGTGACCGGCGTTTCGCCAGGTTTAGCGTTAAGTGACAGTCGCGTGAAACGTTTCTGCTGCGTTTTGTGAGTGCCCTTGGCGCGGGGTTCGCTTTGTCCTTCACCCTGTATGTCCATGCGCTCCTCCGATTTTTCCATAAACAAGGTGCTCGCCCTTTCCGCCGCCGTTTTGGGTGCCGGGCTAGGGGTTTGGCTGTTTCTCCAACCGGATGGCCGGTTCCGTGCCGCCGGTGCGGTCGCTTTGCTTGGCGCCGCCCTGGCTGCCGCCGCCGGTCTTCTTAGCCGATCCACCGCGAATCGCGAACCTGTTCCGGCAACGCCTGCGCCTGCCGTCACCCCGCCGCCGCCTTCGCCTTCACCTGCCCCGGTGCCCAGCATTCCGGCAATCGATCCGCGGGCGGTGGCGGATGGAGGCGCGCTCCGGTTGCTGGCCAAACTCCAGGAACAAGGCCGCCTGATCGACTTCGCGCTGGAGGATATTCGCAGCGTCTCCGACGCCCAGGTCGCCGCCGTCGCCCGGGTGGTGCACGCGGGCTGCCGCGCCACTTTGGAAAGCGCCTTCGCGCTCCAGCCTTTGCATGCCGCCGCCGAGGGGGCCTCCGTCACGCTCGCGCCCGGTTTTGATCCCGAGGCCCACCGCCTGCTGGGCAAGGTCGCCGGCACGCCGCCCTTCAACGGTACCTTGCTCCATCGCGGCTGGCGCACTGCCACGGTGAAACTTCCGCACGCGACCGACCCTGCGCGCCCGCACAGCGGCATCGTCGCCCCCGCCGAAATCGAACTCCGGTGAACGAGTAACTGGAACGCCTCCCGCCACGGTTCTTTCTTCTCCTTTTCCGTATGTCTTCCGTCTTCACCTCCGCGCTCGGTATCGATCTGGGCACCAGTAACTCTGCCGTCGCCCTCGCCACCGGAACCGCCCCTGCGCGTATTCTTCCCCTCGTGCAGTCCGCCGGGCCCGGCGCGCTTGAAGCCCTGCCGGTGTTGCCCTCCGCGCTCTATCTTCCGCACCCCGACGAACAAAATCCCGGGGCCTTCACTTTGCCTTGGTCCGAACAAAAGGATGCCCCCGTGGTTGGTCGCTTCGCCCGCAGTCGCGGCGCGCTCGCCCCCGACCGGCTCGTCACCTCCGCGAAGTCCTGGCTGTGCAATCCCCGCGTGGACCGCACCTCGGCCATTCTCCCGTGGCAGTCCGAGTCGGTTCCCGCCGCTGAAAAAGTCTCCCCGCTGGACGCCTCCACCGCTTTCCTGACTCACTTGCGTGCGGCCGCCGCGCACCAGGAGGCGCTCGATTGGTCGGGCACGCGCGTCGTCATCACCGTGCCGGCGTCTTTCGATGAAGCGGCGCGCAACCTCACCCGCGACGCCGCCGCCCGCGCCGGCTGGAGCGAGCCCCTGCTCCTCGAAGAACCCCTCGCCGCCTTTTACGCCTGGCTGGAACACGCGGGCAATGACTGGCGTCGCCACGTGCGCCCCGGTGACATCGTGCTGGTGTGCGACGTGGGCGGCGGCACCGCCGATTTCAGCCTCATCGCGGTGGGTGAAGACGCCGGCGCGCTCGCGCTGGATCGTATCAGCGTGGGCGAACACATCCTGCTGGGCGGAGACAATCTCGACCTTGCCCTCGCCCATGCCTTGCGCGCCCAGCTTGAAGAGGCGCAGCAGCCCATCGATGACTGGCAATTTCTCGCCCTGGTCCAGGCCGCCCGCGACGCCAAAGAAGCGCTTTTCAACGAACCCGCCCTGAGCGGCGTTCCCGTGGCCGTGCCGACCCGCAGCGCCAGGCTCTTTGCCAAAACCGTATCCACCCGGCTGGAACGCTCCCTGCTCGATGCGATCGCCCTGGACGGGTTTCTTCCTCTCACCAGCCCCGCCGAAAGGCCCGCCGCCCGCAGCGCCGGTGGTCTCAGAGAGCTCGGACTCAACTACGCCGCCGACCCCGCGCTCAGCCGACACCTCGCCCGTTTTCTTTACCGCAGCCACCAGAACGTCGCGTCCTCGCAGGAGTTGCAGGCGCGTGTCGCCGGTGCGCTGGGCGCAAGCCAACACGAGCTGCTTCGCCCCACCCATGTCTTGTTCAACGGCGGAGTTTTTAAGGCCGCCCCCATGCGCCGTCGCGTACTTGAGCTCCTCGCTTCCTGGTTTGGCACCGCCCCCGCCGAACTCGCCGGCGCCGACTATGACCTCGCGGTCGCCCGCGGGGCTGCCGCTTACGGCCGCCTCCTCAATGCCGGCGGCGGCGTGCGCATCCGCGCCGGCACCGCCCGCTCTTATTACGTGGGCCTCGAATCCACCGTGCTGGCCGTGCCCGGACTCAAGCCCGCCATCAAAGCCCTCTGCGTCGCCCCCCAGGGCATGGAGGAGGGCACCACCGCGACTCTCGCTGACCGCGAGTTCGGACTCGTCGTCGGCGAAGCGGTCGAGTTCCGCCTTTTCAGCAGCACCGCCCGGGCCGGGGACCAGACCGGCGCGCTGGTGCCCGACGCCCTCCGCGACCTGGAAGAGAGCGCCCGCGTCGAGACCGAGCTTCCGCCCGGCGACGGGTTGGCCGAAGGCGACATTATCCCCGTGAAACTGGTCTCCCGCGTGAACGAACTCGGCGTGCTGGAGCTTCACCTCAGCCACGTGGCCACCGCGCGCACCTGGAAACTCGAATTCAAAGTCCGCACCGCGTAACCGGACGGGTGATACGTGGTGAACAACTCCGCCCCTGCATTCGCTCTCAGCATCGGCATCGATCTCGGCACGAGTAATAGCGCTCTGGCCGTGGTGACCGCGAACGATGTTGCGCCCCGGCCTGTCCCGATCACCCAGCTCGACTCCGCCAGCGCCACCGTCGCCGCCGATCTGCTGCCGTCCTTCCTCTACCACCCCCGTCCCGACGAACACGCCAGTCTCGGCCCGGCCCCCATCCCCGGACACTTCGCCCGCCGTGCCGCTTCGCGCACGCCCGGCCGGGTTACCCACGCCGCCAAGTCTTGGCTCTGCCACCGCCTCGTGGACCGCACCCGCCCCATCCTTCCTTGGGGCAGTGCCGAGGTACCGGAGGCCGAACGCCTTTCCCCGGTGGCCGCCTCCGCGCAACTCCTCCGCCAGCTCTGGGCCAGCGCCGCCCCCTACCTGCCCGCCTCCGCTGGCGCGAGCGAGTGGGCCGACATCCCAATTATCCTCACGGTTCCCGCCTCCTTCGCGCCTGACGCCCAAGAGCTCACCCTGACGGCCGCCCGCGAGGCCGGTCTGCCCGGGCACGTGCGACTGCTCGAAGAACCCCAGGCGGTCTTTTACGACTGGCTCTCCCGCCACGGAGCCTCCGGCTTCGCGCCGTTTCTGGCCCGGCGGGACGCTTCGGAAGGATTTCACCTTCTGGTCATCGACCTCGGGGGAGGCACCTCGGATTTCAGTCTCTTTACCGCCCGCCCCGCGCCCGTCGACGCTCCGGCCTCGGAACTCCGCGCACCGGAAAGCTCCGCCACGCTGCCCTACCTCGAACGCATCGCGGTGGGAGAACATCTTCTGCTCGGCGGCGACAACATCGACGCCACCATCGCCCGTCTGCTTGAGCAAAAACTCGCGCTCCCGCCTGACCCGCGCACCTGGCCCGCGCTGGTCGCGGCCGCCCGCGACGCCAAGGAAGCCTTGCTCTCGCGGGCACCCGAAGACCCGACCCCCCACCCGGTTGCGATCACCCTGCCCGGCGGTAAACTTTTCGCCGCCACCCGCTCGCTCACGCTCGACCCCGCCGAAATCCGCGCCCTGGTGCTCGAAGGTTTCTTCCCCGAGTGCCCCGCCGACGCCACGCCCTCGCGTCCCTCCGGAGGTTTGCGCGAACTTGGCCTGCCTTACGCCGCCGATTCCGCCATCACCCGCCACCTCGCCGCCTTCCTGCGCGGACACCGTGTCGATGCCGTGCTCTACAACGGAGGCACGCTCGCCCCGCCTTTTCTCCGCGAGCGACTCACCCGCCTGCTTTCCACCTGGCAAGGTCACCCGGTTCGCGAACTCGACAACCCTCGCCCCGACCAGGCCGTCGCGCTCGGGGCCGCTTGGTTTGGTGCGCAACTCCGCCGGGGCAGCCCGCTCATCGCCAGCCACGCCGCCCACGCCTTCTGGATCGAAACCGGCACCACCGGCACCCCGGAAAAAGCAGCCGGTAACCACAGCGGAACTACGGGACCGGCACCGGGCCTGCTTTGCCTGCTTCCCCACGGCACGCCGCTGGACGTTTCCGTGCGCGTGGCCCCGCGCGGACTGCTGGCCCGCGTCAACCAGCCTATCGCCTTCCGCCTCTACTCCTCGGCCCGGCCCGACCACGAGCAGGCGGGCGAACTCCGACCGGCCGGCCCCGAGCACACCGCGCTGCCCGAACTCACCGCCATCCTGCAAATCCCTCCGGGCGCACCGCGCCCGTCGAACGGGGTCCTGCCCGTCGCGCTTGAAGCCACCATCAACGCCGTGGGCCTGCTCCGCGTGCGCTGCCTGCCCCTGCACCCGTGCCCGGGTTACCCCGAAGCGTGGAATCTGCACTTCCCGCTGCGCTCTTCGGCTGCGCCCGAGTCCGTGGCTGCGACCGTTTCCGTCGCGGCCCTGGCTCCGGCCCTCGCCGCCATTGAGGCCGTGTTCGTCCCGATCAAAGCCTCTGCCTCCTCGGCCGATGCGGGTGGCGACCGCGAACTGGCACCGCGCAACCTCTTTCCGACGCTGGAGCAAATCCTTTCCGCGCCCCGCGCCGAGTGGACGCCCGAAGTGCTGCGCGGACTCTGGCCCGCGCTCGCCGCCACGATCACCCGACGCCAACGCTCGCCCGAGCACGAAGCCACCTGGCTCAGCCTCGCCGGTTATTTGTTGCGCCCGGGCTGTGGCTGGCCGCTGGACGATGCGCGCCTCAACGACCTCTGGCGCGTGCGCGAAACCGGCCTTGCCTTCCCCCGCGATCCCCGGGTACAGACTCAGGAATGGATCCTGTGGCGGCGCGTGGCGGGCGGTCTCGACGCCAGCCGCCAGGCCGCGCTCTGGAAACGTTGGGAAAACCCGTTTCGCGCCGCCGACGTGCCGCCGGAGCTGATACGCGCCGCCGCCACGCTGGAGCGTCTGCCGCAAGAAACGCGTCGCCAACTCGTCCGCCGGCTGCTGGAACGCCTGCCGCGTCTTGTCTCCATGCAGTCAGGACAACTGGAAGCCTGGCTCTGGGCGCTGGGACGCCTCTGCTCCCGCCGTTCCTTATCCGGGGACCCGGCGGCGGTATTGCCGCCGGACATTCTGCCCGAGCTCCTCAAAACCTTCGCCGCCTTGAAATTCGGGGCCCACGCGCCGGCCGCCTGCGCGGCGCTGGCCCAAGCATTCCGGCGGACGGGAGAGCGCACGCTCGACGCGCTGCCGGAAGAGCAAAGCGCCGTGATCGCCCTACTCACCCGCTGGCCGGCGACGGAGGCGCAACGGGATCGTGTCCGGGAGGTGATTGCGGATGACGAAGCAGCCGACCTGCAAGCGCTGGCCGGCGAGCGACTCCCGCCCGGCTTAGTCTTTCCCCGTAAAGCTTAGATCCGCGTTCGAACGCATTAATGTTAAGTGGTTAATTTTCATAAAATTGAATCCATTTAACACGACGCCCTTTTTCAGATACACCCCCCTTTTGGTCACAGGAGCTTCGCGACCACTGTAGCACTCCTTAACGGAGTAGTGCTAAGCCGCACGCTGCCACATCTTTGCCACGATCGCTGCCTCACTTCGGAGGCATGACGGACGGGACGGCAGTTCCATCCGCCCGGCGATACACCGAAAAATCTTTGCGATCCACGTTGATGAGCCGGGCGCGCGGGATGCGCTCCGACAGAACGACCAGCGTGGCGTCCCCCAAGTCCATCTGCGGGTATTTCTGTAAAAGCACCCCGATGCGTCCAGCGTCTTCCGACAGCGTGGGGAACGGAACGAGTACTCCCGCCTGCACCATGTGAACGACTGTGAGCACGGCGGAACGGCTGAATCCCAGCAAATGGCACGCCTCGGCCAAGGCGGTTTCAGTCGTCGCGAGACGCACATCTCCCAACGCACCCAAGGTGCCTGCGCTCCAGCGGTGCCACTGATCGGAGCTATCCAGCAAGGCAACCAATGGCCCGGCGTCCACGAGGTAATTAATCCCCGAAGCCTTCACGCATGGAAAGGTCACTCCGGCCGCTCTTCACCATGCCCGCCACGCGTTTGGCCCATTCGCCAAAGGTTTTTGGCTCGTTTGGTTGGGCCGCTTTGCGTGTTGCCGGCTTCTTCGCGACTGATTTACGGGCGGACTTCTTCGCGACAGGTTTGCGGTTCTTGGCCAACGTGCTCATGCCTGCAATCTGTGTGACTTGCCGCCTCTCTGGCAAGTGCAGGCGTTCAGAACGCCCTAACATCGAACCGGTGCATTAATCCCTCCGGCTTGTGTGTGTTTGTGTCACCATGAAAACGGGTCGGGTTGTTACATGGATGCCTTCTGTCGAAGAAGTCTTTTTTAAAAAAATTCGGGTCGGAATTTGTAGGTTTTAAAGGATACGGAGCGATTTGGTTGTTGGGGAACTGGCCACGCTATGAAGGGGTGGGGCGACCCTGCCCTATCACGGCGCCGTGCTCTCCAAGCTCGCGCTGGATTGAGTTTAAACCCAGCCACGACCTTTTCTGCGTCGCCCGGCTCAAGTTCGCTGTCCGCGTGCCGAATATGGTTAAAATCACGAGTGTCCGGTAGTAAGTTGTTTCATGCCAATAGTTTAAAATCATGTTCTGGTGCTGCTTCTGAATCAAAAACGGTCATGTCTTTCATAAATAATTCATTGATAGATACTTTCTCA
>JAIXRU010000230.1 GCA_027485045.1 Opitutaceae bacterium
AAGCCCTGGGCCACCGGCTCCGTCCGCGGCCTGCGCGCGCGCGGCGGCGTCGAGGTGGACCTCGCCTGGCGCGATGGTCGCCTGGAAAAAGCCACTTTTCGCAGCCAACGTCCCGTCAACGTCAACGTGCGTTACCAAGACCGCACCGTCGCCCTGCCGCTGCCCGCCGGCCAAACCGAGATCCTCGCCGCTCGCTTCAATCCCTAGACCGGTCTATCCCGCTACTGCGTCCCCCGCGCTCCCGCGCTACCTCGATTTCCCAACCCTTATGTCCTCCGCAACCCTTATCCATAATCCCATCCTCACCGGTTTTCACCCCGACCCGTCCATCTGCCGCGTCGGCGAAGATTACTACATCGCCGTCTCCACCTTCGAGTGGTGGCCCGGCGTGCGTCTCTACCACTCGCGCGACCTCGCCCACTGGCGTCACCTCGGCTCCGCCCTCGACCGCGTCTCCCAGCTCGAAATGCGCGGTTGCCCCAACTCCGGCGGCATCTGGGCCCCCTGCCTCACCCACGCCGACGGCAAGTTCTGGCTCATCTACACCAACGTCCGCCAGCACGGCTCCGGCGTCGTCCACGACACGCCCAACTACCTCGTCACCGCCGAGCACATCGAGGGACCGTGGAGCGAGCCCGTTTTCCTCAACTCCAGCGGCTTCGACCCCAGCCTTTTCCACGACGACGATGGTCGTAAATACATCGTGCAGATGCAAACCGGCGAGGCCGCCACCCCGCGCCGCTTCGATGGCATCCTCCTCCAGGAATACGACCCCGCCTCCGCCCGCCTGCTCGGCGATCCGGTCAACATCTGGCCCGGCAGCCCCATCGGCATCACCGAGGGCCCCCACCTGCTCAAGAAAGACGGCTGGTATTATCTCATCACCGCCGAGGGCGGCACCTCCGTCCGCCACGCCATCAGCGTCTGCCGCAGCCGCACCCTCGCCGGCCCCTACGAGATCCATCCGCAGAACCCCATGCTCACCGCCTACCAGAAAGAGCACCTCACCCTCTGGTCCACCGGCCATGGTTGTTTCGTGGATACACCGGCCGGCGAGTGGTTCACCGTCCACCTCTGCCACCGCCCGCTCCAGCGTCCGGGCCGCCTCGTGCTCGACCGCGAGGAAAACAAATCCGTGCCCCTCGGCCGCGAGACCTGCCTGCAAAAATTCCGCTGGGACGCCGACGGCTGGCCCCGCCTCGCCCACGGCGACAACTCCCCGCGCGATACCGTCGAGGTCAACCTGCCCGCCCACCCCTGGCCCGCCGCCCCCGCCTCGCCCGCCTTCTCCGGCCCGGCCCTCCCGCCCGAATTCAACACCCTGCGCGAGCCGCCCGACGCCTCCTGGCTGAGCCTCTCCCGCCGCCCCGGCTGGCTCAGCCTGCGCGGCCGCGATTCGCTCGCCTCCAACTTCGACCAAAGTCTCGTCGCCCGCCGCCTCCAGCACCACCACGCCTCGGCCGAGACGCTCCTCAGTTTCACGCCCCAAAACTTCAAACAGGCCGCCGGGCTCATCGCCTATTACGACCGGTTGCACTACCACTATTTCCGCGTCACCGCCGCCGGTCCCGGCCGCGCCAAGCTCGGCGTTTACACCTCCGCCTTCGACAAACTCTCCCGCCACGAAGTCGCCGAGTTTCCCCTCACCACCGCCACCGCCGGTATCCGCCTGCGCATGGAAATGCGCGGCGTCGAACTGCGCTTCGCCTACGCCTTCGGCCCCGAGGGCGCTTGGCAGCCGGTCGAGCGCGTCTTCGAGGCCACGCTCTGCGGCGACTGGGCCTCCCCCCAAGGCGGCTTCACCGGCACCTTCTGGGGCCTCGCCTGCCAGGACCTCGCCACCCGCGACGCCTGGGCCGACTTCGCCCATTTCGCTTATACCCCGCTCATCTAAGCACCCTCCCTCGCGTGAATACCCCACTCCGACTCCGCGGCCTTCTAGCCCTGCTCACCACCGCCGCCGCCCTCTCCACCGCCACCTCCGCCCAAGCCCAGTCCGCTCCGCCGCGCGATGTCCGCACCGCTTGGTTTCATGAGGCGCGTTTCGGTTTGTTCATCCACTGGGGAGTTTACGCCGTGCCCGCCGGCGAGTGGAAAGGCCGTTACTACACCCAGGGCGGCGAGTGGCTCCTGCGCATGGCCTCCATCCCCGTCGCCGATTACAAGGCCCTCGGCCCGCAGTTTACCGCCGACGCCTACGACCCCAAGGCCTGGGCCGCCCTCGCCCGCGAGGCCGGCATGAAATACGTCGTCGTCACCGCCAAACATCACGACGGCCTCGCCCTCTATGACTCTGCCGCCAGCGACTGGAACGTCGTCAAGGCCACCGCTGCCGGCCGCGACCTCATCGCCCCTCTCGCCGCCGCCGTGCGCGCCGAAGGCCTCAAATTCGGCGCCTACTACTCCCAGTCCCAAGACTGGATCAACCCCGGCGGCGAAAACTACGCCCAGGCCAAACGCTGGGACCCCGCCCAGCTCGGCGATTACGACACCTACCTGAAGAACGTCGCCGTGCCCCAGGTCCGCGAAATCCTCACCCGCTACCAGCCCGACATCATCTGGTGGGACACCCCCGTCGCCATGACGCCCGAACGGGTCAAACCCTTCGCCGACGCCCTCGCCGAACTCGCGCCCGGCATTATCAGCAACAACCGCCTCGGCCAGGGCTTTAAGGGCGACACCAAGACCCCCGAGCAACACATTCCGCCGCGTGGTTACCCCGGCGAGCTCTTCGAGGTCTGCATGACCATGAACGGCACCTGGGGTTTTAAAACCAAGGACACCAACTGGAAATCCACCCGCCAGCTCCTGCAAAATCTCTCCGACATCACCAGCAAGGGCGGCAACTTCCTCCTCAACGTCGGACCCGACGCCTCCGGACGCATCCCCCCCGCCAGCGTCGAGCGCCTTCAGGCCATCGGCCGCTGGATGCAGACCAACGGCGAGGCTATCTACGCCACCGGCGCCGGCCCCTTCCCCCGCCGCCTGCCTTGGGGACGCGTCACCCAAAAACGCCCCGCCCCCGGCGGCCCCACCACGCTTTACCTCCACGTCTGGGACTGGCCCGCCGACGGCAAACTCCTCCTGCCCACCCTCGCGGAGACCCCCGCCAAAGCCGCGCTGCTCGCCAGCGACGCCCCCGTCTCCGCTCAGTCCTCCGCCGCCGGTCTCGTCGTCTCGCTGCCCGCCGCCGCGCCCGATGAAAACATCTCCGTCGTGCGCCTCGATTTCCCCGGCCCCGTCACCATCACCCAGCTCGGCTACAACCTGCCCGGCCCCGACGGCCGTATCGAACACAGCGTGATCGATGCCGATCTGCACGGCGGTGCCGAGGGCAACTTCACCGTGGTCGGTGCCGAAGCCGACGCCGTCCTCACCAACTGGAAGGAGCACCGCTGGTCCATCGACTACCCGGTGCGCGTCCCCACCGCCAGTCGGTGGCGCGTCACCGCCGAGGTCGCCGCCGAGTTCCCCGCCCAGCTCACCCTCAATGTGAAACAAAAACCCGTCGTCGCCGCCCCGGTCCCCGCCACCGGCGGCTTCACCACCTGGCAAACCGTTGAGCTCGGCGTGCTCGAATTCCCCGCCAAGGAAACCACCCTCGAAATCAAAGCCCTCAAGGACGGCTGGCGCGGCGGCCCCCACCTCCGCCGCCTCTGGCTGGCCCCCGCCCCCTGATCCGTCCGTCCCACCCCGCACCACCCCACCCATGCGTTTCATTACCCGCCACGCTCTCGCCCTCCTGCTTTCGCCCCTCGCGGCCTTGGCTTCCGCTACCGACTCCACGCCTG
>JAIXRU010000017.1 GCA_027485045.1 Opitutaceae bacterium
TCGCCGAGGTAGAGCACTTCGCGGCGCGGGGCGGGGCGCACGTCGGCGAGACGGTTGACGAGGCGGCTGGCGAGATCGCGGGCGAGGGGTTCGTCGGTGCCGCGGGCTTCGAGGTCGAGTCCGCTCCAGAGCACGTAGCCGCGACCAAGGACGAGCTCGGCCAGCGGAGTGAAGGCGAGGTCGAATTCGTTTTCGAGGAGGGGAGTCCAGCCGGAGAGGTGGGGTTTTTCGAGCGAGGCGGAGGCGACGGAGCCGCGCGTGCCCCAGCGCCAGCCGAAGGTGGGCGGGCGGAAGCCGGGGACCTTGACCTCGGGGCGGTCGAGGTCGGTTTGGTAGTTGGGAGCGAGGAGGGAGCCGTCGCCGCGCCAGTCGCGGAAGTCGGCGGAGTCGAGTCCGGCGAGGAGCGGGTGGTCGCGTTGGGTGACGATTGGGAAGGCTCGACGCGAGACGTGGCGGGCGAAGCGGAAAGCGCTGCGTTCGCGGAGCCAGTCCGGGTCTTGGGCGAGCAGGAGAAGGCGTCCGCCAGTCTGCACCCAAGTGGTGAGCGCGGCGGCCCACTCGGGCGTGAACGCGGAGTCGCGGACGGCGTTGCGACCGAGCACGAGGCCGGCGCCGGCCGGCGGGAGGGAGCCGGGGGTGAGGGCGGAGGGGGCTTGGCCGGCGGCGCGGAGGAGCGCGAGGCTCGCGCCCTCGGGATCGAAGACGAAGAGCGGCGCGGCGGCGGGGGCCGCGGACATGGGCGCGGGAGCGATGCGGAAGGCGAACGTATCTTTTTTATCGATACCGTTTAGGCGGGCGGTGACCTCGATGCGGCCATCGGTCGGCGACGAGACGGCGGGGGCGGTGAAGGTGATGGGCGCGAAAGTCGAGGTGCCGGGGGCGCCGCTGCCGTCGGTGGACGCGGAGGCGATGACGGTGTCGCCCAAGGTGGCGCTCCAGCTGACGGTCCAGGACTGGGAGGTGCGGGTGTCGTTTAGGATGACAGCGGATTTGGTGATGGTTTCACCGGGGGCGAAACGGTGGTCCTTGCGGGTGAAATCGTCGCGCGGGCCGGCGATCCAGAGGAGCATCGGGGCGTTGGCGGCGACGAGGGCCTCGCCGGCGACGTTGGTTTTGAGGGAAGGGGCGGCGAGGCCGAGTTGGGATTCGGGGATGTCGCCTCGGTAGCTGCCAAGCATGCCTTCGGTGGGCGGGAGCGGTTCGTAGCGGACGGTTCTGCCGGGGCTCTGGAAGCCGTTGGCGTTTTCCCACGGGATCATGCCGCCGCTGATGCCCCAGGTGCGCCAGGCGGGCCAGGTTTCGTTGACCCAGAAGGCTTGGAAGGGGGCGAGCTGGCTGCTGCGGGTGACGCGGGCGGAGCGATAAAAGAAGCCTTCTTTGTGCTCCTCGGCGATCATGCGGCGGTAGGGCGCGTCTTCGTCGAGGAAGGCGGCGGTGCCGCGGTAGGTGGCGATGAATTCGGTGAGCCACGGCTCGGAGATGTCCTGGCCGGTGTGGTTGGCGCGGCCGCGATTGTAGGTGCCGGAAAAGGGGACGCCGAACTCGACGGACATGAAGGGCATGTCGCCGAGTTTTGCCCATTGGGAGAGCCAGTCCTGGCGTTCTTGGAGCGGAGTGACGTTGAGGTAGTTGTTGGAGGTGTGGATGTCGCCGACATCGGCGGCATGGTGCGACATGACGGGCCGGGTGGGGTCGAGGGCGCGGAGGGCGTCCATGAGGCGGTGGGCGGGGGCGATCACCTCGGTGCGGCCGAGGACGTTGCCGAGGGCGGCGCGCTGGCCGATGCGGAGGGGGTTTTGGTCGTCGCCGTGGCTGAAGCGGTTGCCGACGCAGTTGTGGATGAGCACGGACGGGGAGTTGCGAGTCAGCCGCCAGATCACGGCGGCATCGCGTTGCCAGGCGGCGAAGGCGGCGGGGGCGGGGTTGCGGTCGAGGGGGTCGAACCAGGCGTCGGGGGAGAGCAGCGGGTAGATGAGCGGGAAGCCGAGTTCGTCGGCGATGCGTGTCCAGTGATGGCGAAGGATGAGGGTTTTGCTGCCGCGGGCGGAATCGGGGGAGGGCCAGTATTCGGCGAGGTTGAAGTTTTTCGCGATGAGAGCCTCGAGGCTGAGGCGCATGAGGCGCGGGTCGGTGTGTTGGGAGTCCAGGTTATTGGGGCGGAAGTGGAAGACGGTGCCGTTGAGGTAGAAGTCGCGGCCAGCGATCCAGAATTCACGGAAGCCGAAGCGTTCGCGGTGTTCGGAGTCGAGGCCGGGGGCGGTGGCGCGGAGGGAGAGGGTGTAGAGCTCGGGTTGTTGGAAATCCCAGAGCACGGGATCGGCCCAGGGGAGGCGGAGTCCGCGCACGGTGGCGCGGCCGTCGGGGCCGGGTGCAGGGACGGTGACGGATTCGGTCCACGTCGCGGCGGTCGTGCCATTGCGGGTGGCGGTGATGGCGAGGGCGACGCGGGTGGCGGGTTTGACGCCGGTGAAATCAACATCGAGGCCGAGTTGTTTTTGGCGGACGGAAGGCTGGATGAAGACGCCGTCCACGCGGGCGGCGGGGCGGGCGAGGAGCAGGACATCGCCGGCGAGGCCGCGGTGATCGACGACGCCCTTGGTGACGGTGATGCGGTCGTGGTCCATGGCCTGGCTGATGCCGCGCGCTTCGGGGGTGGCGGTGACGAGGAGGCGGAGGACGGAGGGTTTATCGTCGAAGCGGAGTTGCGGGGTGAGGTCGAGTTCGGCGATGGGCCAGGAGCCGGTGCCGACCTCGCGGCCATCGAGCCAGGCGCGCACGTCGGTGCATGGGGTTTCGAGGCGAAGCACGACCTGGCTTCCGCGCCAGGCGGCGGGCACGGTGAGGGTGCGTTCATACCAAGCGGATTCCAGTTTTTTGATTACGCGAGTCGGGCGCGAGGCGCTGACGGTTTCGATGGTGACGGCCGACCAGCCGCCGGTGGTGGCGGGGGTGACGATGCCTTCGAGCCAGCGGGCGTCCCAGCCTTCGCTGTCCCAGTGGCCGGGCACGCGGATGGCGCCCCAAGCGGTGTCGGGGCCGGCGGGAGAGGTGGCGGCGGGGCCGGCGGCGGGTTGGAAGCGCCAGAGACCGTTGAGGACGAGGCGGGCGTCGGTGGCGGAGAGGGTTTCGACGGGGGCCTCTGGAGCGGATATCGAGGCGGCGGCGTGGTTAAGAAGGCATAACGAGACAATTGCTACGCGAAGGAGCAGGCTTTGGATCATGGGTAAGCAGCAGATAGGGCCTCAAAAAAACCACGCACGGGCCTGGCCGAGCGATTACTCGATCGGCGCGATGTAGGGGTTGCGAAATTCCAGTCGCCCCGTGCTGCTCAAGGTGCCCAACCAGATTTTAGCCATGGTGGCATTGATGGGGATCTGCACTTCGCGTTCCGCCGTTTGCCATACATCGGTGTAGCGGGTGGACAGGGAGACGCCGAGGGTTGTGATTTCCTTGTATGATTCATCAAGGAAAACGATGTGCATACGGGGTTTATGGTATGACTCGGAACCCTGGATAAAGTTGAAAACGCGGATGTCGACCGAGCACAGGAGCTTTTTCCAAGTGGGCTTTAAGTTGATCGGTTCGTTCAGGTTTAAAACGAAATTGGAACTCTCCATTTTGGCGATGGTGAGGCTGATGTAGTTCCCTTTGGAATCGGGCACCACTCTGCTGGTGTTACCGTGATTGCCTCCAGCAAATCCACCTGCGGACCAACCTACCGGGGTTTCTGCGGTGTACTCCAGAAAGCTCCCCTCGAACAAAAGGTTTTTATCAACGGGTTTTGGTGTCGGCGGGGTCTGAGCGAAGAGGGTAAGGCCGAGAAACATAAACACGCCGAGAATTTTACCAAGAAAAGCCAGACGGGTTGGCAGGCAGCCAAGCGGGTTGGCTGGCGATCCAACAAGATCATCTTTTAGATTATCTTGGGATAATTTATAAAATTGGAACGAGAGTAGGGTGGGCATGGGAAAGCGACTTAAGGGGGCACTGGAGAGCGGGGTATCCAAGGGTCTAGAGGCGGCAATGATGCGGGGGCTTACGATTGTGAAAAGCACCTTGAAACTTAATCGTTTAGTCGTAGGTCTGGAGGATGGGTCACATTACTCTGCGTCAACTTGCCGAAGCTGCCAATGTGTCCATCGCCGCGGCATCGTTTGCGATTAATAACAA
>JAIXRU010000168.1 GCA_027485045.1 Opitutaceae bacterium
CGGCGGGTTCGCTCATGGCGATTTACCTGCTGGCGATGAAGCTGCCCAAGTATGCGTTTATCGGCACCAGTGCGGTTTTTTTCCTGCTGCTGAATCTATTTAAGGTCCCGTTCATGGTGGGGCTCGGGTTGATCACGCCGGCGAGTTTTCAATTCAATCTGATACTGGCCCCGGCGGTGTTGGCGGGAGCCTGGTTGGGCCGCTGGTTGCTGCCGCGGGTATCGCAGGTGTGGTTCGAGCGGCTGGCCTTGTTTTTGAGCGCGGCGGCTGGACTGAAACTCCTGCTCGGGTGAGACTGAAACCAATAACCCATGGCATCTAAAAACGTGAGACAACTTTGGGCGGCTAAACTCGCCGGGGGAGGGCTCGGCAAGGGCAAGGCGGGTGGGTTGGCGGGCCTGCCGGTGGGCGCGGTGGTGCCGGTCAGTGCGGTGCGGCGGGCGGCGGGTGCGGCCGGACATCCCCTGGAGGGCACGCAGCGGGTTTCTTTTTCGGGCCAAGTGCTCGGCATAGATCCCTCGCTGCGCGGGACCGGGCTCGCCTTGATCGAATTCCGAACCGGGCGGGAACCCGTGCTTCTGCGCTGCCGCACCGTGAGTGTGCCGGCCAAGCGGAGCATGGCGTTTGCTTTGGGGCAGATCTCTGGCGCGGTAACGGAGTTTTTAAAGGACTTCGAAGTGCGCCACGTAGCGCTGGAGCAGACCATTTATGTGCAGAACTTTCAGACCGCGCAGATACTCGGTGCGGCACGCGGCGCGGCGATCGCGGCGGCGGCGGTGCACGGCCACGAGCAGGTTTGGGAGTATGCGCCGCTGCGGGTCAAACAGGCGGTGGTAGGCGCGGGCCGCGCCAGCAAGGAGCAGATGGCGCGCACGGTCATGGCCCTGCTCGGCCACGGGCGAATGCTGGCGAGTGACGAAGCCGACGCGGCGGGTGTGGCGCTTTGCCACGCCTTTACCTGGCGTGGTTGAGGCGGAGGTAGAGTTGCTCGACTTTGGCGCGCGCCCAGGGCGTTTTACGCAGGAAAACGAGGCTGGATTTGATGCTGGGGTCGTGGGTGAAGCAGCGAATGGTCACGTAGCCGGCCAGCTCCTCCCAGCCATAATGCTCCACGAGAGTCGTAACGATGTGTTCGAGAGTTTTGCCGTGCAAAGGGTCGCGTTCGGATTGGTCCATGGGCGAAAGGTGGGGAAGCGGGATACTCGTAATGGGAGATCGGCTGGCTAGCCGTTGGCCATAGCGTTCAAGGCGTTGAAGTAGCTGGCGTAAAAACTGATTACGAAAAGGGCGACGAGCAGCGCGATCAGGCCAAAAAGCACGCCGGGGTAGAGCATGGAGGCGACGAGCAGGCGTTGGTTGGCCTTGGCTTGATAATCAGCGGCGAGCTTGAGCAGGGCGGACTCCAGGTTTCCCGTGGTTTCGCCAGTCATATAGCGCGCGATAAATTCGCCGGGGAAGACGGCGGTGGCGGCCAGGCGGGGGCCCGGCGCAAGGCCTTGTTCAATGATTGAGTGGACGTGGCGGGATGCGGTTTCGATGAGGGTGGAACGCGAGCACCGGCCAGCGTCCAGCCATGAGGAACCGATGGGGGCCCCGGCTTCGAGCAAGTTGCCCAAAGCGAACGCGAAGTCGGCCAGGGCCTGGTTTTCCCTGTAGCCGCCGATGGCCGGTAGACGATCCAGCAGGCCCAGGGCTAACGGATGCCCCTTCTGTACGAGTAAATAGAATACGGTGCCGCCGCCCCAAACGGGCAGGAGCAGACAGAATACGCCGCCAAGGTAGCCCGCCAAACTCCAGGTAATACCCTGCTGAAAATCGATCAGGCGCAGAAAAGGAAATACCAAGGCACCGAGGTGGTATACCACCAACGGATACGCACAGGCCAGGGCCACGCGCACGCGGATGGCATGGAGCTGGGCGTAACGTTCGGCGAGATTTTCGAGTATCCTAGGCAGGCAACCAGACTCGGCGGACGCGGTTAGAAACGGTCTGTCCTGCTCGGGTAACCAAGGGCCGGCGGAGGCCACAAGCGTGCGTACGGATTGTCCGGCTTCCGCCTGTGCGGCGAGGCGCTGGCAATCTGCAAGCGGGGCAGGGGAGGGCATGCGCAGGGCCTGGACCAGCGTGAGCCCCGCACTCAGTTGCTGGCCGAGCTGGCGATAGAAGAGGGATAATTTTTGTGGCGAGAGCGACATGAGCTGCGGACGGCCCCTTACTTAGCAACTGGTGCGAGCAGTTCGGCGAGGAGAGGGGGCAACTCGCGTTCAAGATTGGTGGAACGCGCGATGAAGCGGGTGCGGGTCGCGGTGGCGTAGGATTGCAATTCACCCGGATCGTGCAGCTCAAGACGCAGGTAAGTCATGTGCTCGCCGAAGTCCCAGCTCCAGCGGTCATCGTAGGTTAGCACGGCCTGGGCGGTGGCCGGGAGCATGGTGAGCGGGCCGTGGGAAGCGCGCACGCCGCGAGAGCGCAGCGCGGTGGCAAGCTCGCGGGATACGCCGTGATTGTCATTCAGGTTGGTCACGACAAAAATCTCTTCGAGCGTGGCGGGGTTGCGGTCCGGCTTAACGGTACGGTTCAGGTTAGTGCAGCCTACGACGGACACCAGGGCCAACACGGTTACGATAAAACGGAGGAAGCTGAAGGTTTTCACAGGGCGAAGAAAACCAATCCAAGCGAGGGGCCGGGCGGTGGCGACTGGATTACGTGCTAAAAAAATATGACTTTGGGGTTAAAGATTTCACCAGTATGAGCCGTATTATGAAGTAGCTGGGGATAACACCTCAGTCGGATTGGTTCAGATCCCCTTCTGACCCGTCGCCCTACGGACAGGGTAGCTTAAATCAAGGAAGATTAACATGTCTGTTGTAATTAATACCAACTACGCGGCTACGGTCGCTTCGAACAACCTGGCCGCTTCGAGTAACATGCTGCAACGGAGCCTGAACCGGCTCTCCAGCGGCTCGAAAATCGTAAACCCCTCGGACGATGCCGGCGGCTTGGCGGTATCGATGAAGCTCAGCGCCACGGCTAAACGCCAGGGTGCGGTGGGTAACAACCTCGGTAACGCCGTTTCCTACCTGCAAACGCAGGATGGCGGCCTAAAAGTCGCCTCCAAGGTGATGGAACGTATGAGCGAGCTAAAAACGCTCTACGGTGACGTCACCAAGAGCTCCACCGACAAGGCCAACTACGATACGGAGTTCAACGCGTTGCAGACCCAGCTCACCGCCATCAGTCGTGAGACCTTCAACGGTATCGCGCTGTTCGGCACCTCGCTCTCGGTGGTTACCACCGAAGACGCCTCGACCAGCTCGGCACTCACGCTGAACAACCGCGATCTCGCCAGCAGCACAACCGGCATAGGTGTGATCAATGCCGCGTCCGTTTCCGGTCTGGCTGACGTATCTTTAAGTGAAATTACCACGGCGATCGAGACCATCGCCAACATGCGCGCCAGCAATGGCGCCGAGTTGAGCCGGCTCGCCTTCGCTTCCGAAATGTTGACCACCAACAAGGCCAACCTGGAGGCCGCTACCAGTCGCATCGTGGATGTGGACGTGGCGGAGGAATCAACCCAGCTCGCGCGCTGGAATACACTGGTGCAGGCCGGCACATCGATGTTGTCGCAGGCCAACCAGAGTGCGCAGACCGCTCTGCGACTGCTGCAAAGCTAAGCGCCTCCCCGTCAGGCAGGGGCGCGCACGGCGACTAGCGCCAAGCGCGCCCCCGGCCCGGGGCGAATAGAAGTCAGAGTGTTCTTTGCATCCTGTTTGGTAGTTTTCCTTCGGTTGAGCAGGCTCATTAGCCAGCCAGCGGACCCCCTTTACCCTCGGTAAAACGCTTTGGGGCTTTTCTGTCCCAGACGGTATAATTCGGACCGTTTTTTCCGGATTCGTGGCGACGACGGACATCGCACTCATCAAGGAAAGATACTACCATGGCAGTCGTAATTAATAGCAACTACTCGGCCACCGTTGCCTCCAACAACCTGGCCGCCTCGAACACAATGCTGCAAAAGAGCCTTAACCGGCTCTCTAGCGGCTCCAAGATCGTCAACCCCTCCGATGACGCAGGTGGTTTGGCGGTGTCGATGAAGCTCGCCGCCACGGCTAAACGCCAGGGCGCGACCAACACCAACATCGCTAACGCTACCTCCTATCTGCAGACTCAAGACGGAGCTCTCAAGGTCACGGGTAAAATCCTCGACCGCATGAGCGAACTCAAGACTTTGCATGGTGACGTCACCAAGAGCTCTGGCGATAAGGCCAACTACGATACGGAGTTCAGCCAGTTGAAAAGCCAGCTGAATTCTATCGCGGACGAGAAGTTTAACGGTATCGCGCTGTTCGGAACCGCGCTTTCGGTCGCCACGACCGAAGATGCGTCTTCGACCTCCGCCGTATCGTTGAGCAATCGCGATGTCTCCAGTTCCAATTCGGGTGTAGGCGTAGTCACCGCCTCCTCCGTCTCGGGTTTGGGCGACGTCGAGCTCTCGGACATCACCAGTGCGATCGAGAACGTAGCGACCATGCGCGCCGGAAACGGCGCCGAGCAGAGTCGCCTCGCGTTCGCCTCGGAACTGTTGACCGTGAACAAGACCAACCTCGAGGCCGCTACCAGCCGCATCACCGATGTGGACGTGGCGGAGGAGTCAACGCAGCTAGCCAGATGGAATACTCTGGTGCAGGCAGGTACCGCGATGCTTTCACAAGCCAACGGTTCCGCCCAGACCGCCTTGCGACTCCTGTCGTAAGCTTTCTGGCCCTAGCCACCTGATCAGGTTCCCCTGAAACCCCGTCCGCCTCAAGCGGACGGGGTTTACTCGTTGGCGGGTTTTGCGAAATCAGGCCTTGAAGATTTTGCGCAGGGCGATGTGAGCGGGAGCCATTTCCGCGGGAGTACCGATAGAGATACGGCACCAGTCCACGGCGGGAGGGAAGGCGCGGCCGACCAGGACGTTCCCCTCAAGCATTTTTTCCTGGAAAACCTTTATCGGCATACCGGTGCGGAAAAATACGAAGTTCCCCTGCGGTTTGGCGTAGGTAAGTTTAAGTTCGTCGAACGTGGCGCAGAGCTTGTCGCGCTCGGCCTTGATCTTGGCGCGGGTCTCGGCGACGTAGGATTTCTCCTTCAAGCTGGCTATGGCCGCCATGACACCGAGCAGGTTGAGGCGGGCCTCGTTGTAGGCCATCACACCCTTGGCGGCTTCGACTGACATCAGGCCATAACCCACGCGCTGGCCGGCCAGACCGTAAACTTTGGAGAAGGTGCGTGCGACGATGATGTTGTGGCCGGCGGCGACGAGCGGAGCCATGGTATTGGCTTCAAACTTATCCGAACATTCGAGGTAGGCTTCATCGACGAAAACCGGACATTTTTTGGAAATCTCGATGCAGAAAGCCTTGAGTTTCTCCGGATCCACGATCGTGCCGGTCGGGTTGTTGGGATTGCAGATGTAAACGCACTTGGTGGCGGGGCCCACTTTGGCGGCCATGGCGTCGAGATCATGCACCATGTCTTTATCGACGGGCACGGCTACGATTTTCGATCCGAGCTTTTTCATCGAATCGGTGAATTTGAGATAACCGGGTGCGGCAGTGATGACTTCACCGGTGCCGCTGGCGCTCAGGTATTTGGCGTAGTTTTCCAGAATCTCGGCTGAACCCGAGCCTACGACCACATTGGCCGGAGCAACGCCGTTGCCGGTGGCGATCAGGCCGATAAGTTCGTTGGCGTCATCGACCGTGGCGTAACGGAAGGCGCGAGGGGCGTGTTTGATCATGGCCGCGACCGCCATCGGTGACGGCCCGTAAGGGTTTTCGTTGCCTTGGATTCTGGATAGTTCCGCTTTGCCGGAGGGCGGCCCGGGTTGGGCGGCGAGCGGGGTGGTGGCGAAGTTGGAAGCGACGGCGAGACCGGCAACGCCGACGGCGGCGGTTTTTAGCCATTGGCGGCGATTGAGATCGGAGGAAGTGGACATGGTTTTAGGTCGGTTTTGGCTGGGTGAAACAGTAAGGGGTGAGCATGGTTTGTGCCGTGGTCCGGGTAGATCTTCAGGAATGAATTCTATTCACGCCGGCTTGCTTGCTAACGGCCATCGAGCGCACTCGTTCAGCAGGTGAATTCCGTTTCCCCGACGCTGCTTTGGTTTCGTAAAGATCTGCGCCTCGCCGACAACCCGGCTTTGGCGGCGGCTCTTGCGCGAGGGGGACCGATTTGGCCGGTTTTTATCTTCGACGAGGCCGGCGAGGGAACTTGGCCACTGGGCGGGGCTTCGCGCTGGTGGTTGCACCATTCCTTAACCGCGCTGGATGCGGCTTTGCGACAGAGGGGGAGCCGTTTGCTGGTAACGCGGGGGGATTCGGAACAGGAGCTGATGCGGTTGGTTCGAGAGACGAAAGCGGGGGCGGTGTATTGGAACCGGCGTTACGAACCGCAGGTTCGGGCGAGGGATGCCGAGCTGAAACGCCGTTTGCTGGCCGACGGCGTGGAGGCAAAAAGCTTCAACAGCGCGCTGCTGAACGAACCGCACACGATTTCGAACAAACAAGGCAAACCGTTCCAGGTCTTTACCCCGTATTGGCGGCATTGCACCGCGCAGGCTTTTCTTGAGCCGGTGGCGTATGACTTGAAGGCGCTGGCGCTCTTAGCCCCTCCGGAAGAGCCTGCGGGATTGGCCGTCGCCGACCTGGGATTGCTCCCTGTTATTCCGTGGGATGCGGGCTTCGCGGCGGAGTGGAAACCGGGAGAGGCGGGCGCGTGGGTGCGTTTGAACCATTTTTTGAACACCGGGACGGTGCATCGTTACGACGAACAGCGTAACCTGCCCGACGTGACCGGCACTTCCGGGCTCTCACCCCACCTGCATTGGGGCGAGATCGGGCCTCGCCAAGTCGCGGCGGCGGTGCGGTCGCTGGGTAAGGAAACGGGCACGGATCCGGCGAGTAATGGGGCGCGAGTTTATATGTCGGAGATCGGCTGGCGCGAATTTGCCTACCACCTCCTTTATCATTTCGAGCACACCCCGGAGCGGCCCTTGCGGCCGGATTTTGAGCGTTTCCCGTGGGCGGAGGATGTGGACGGCGCTAAACTGCGCGCCTGGCAGCGCGGCCAGACGGGTTACCCCATAGTGGATGCCGGCATGCGCCAGCTCTGGGCTACGGGCTGGATGCACAATCGGGTGCGTATGATCGTGGCTTCCTTTTTGGTGAAACACCTGCGCCTGCCCTGGCAAATGGGAGCGTCGTGGTTTTGGGATACCCTGGTGGACGCCGATCTGGCGAGCAACACGCTCGGCTGGCAATGGAGCGCGGGTTGCGGCGCGGATTCCGCGCCGTATTTTCGCATTTTTGCGCCGGTGACGCAGGGTGAGCGTTTTGATGGCGCGGGTCGTTATGTGCGTCGCTGGGTGCCGGAGCTGGCGAAGCTTCCGGATAAGTTTTTGCACGCGCCATGGACTGCGCCGGAAAGCCTGCGGGAGTTCGCGGGCGTGCGCCTGGGCTTGGTCGCGGAGGGCGGCAACTATCCCCGCCCTATGGTGGATCACGCCATCGCCCGGGAGGAAGCGCTCGCGGCGTTCAAAGCCTTGCGCGGCGACGTGGTGGAGCGCGACGCATGAGCGCTCAAATGGCGGTGCGAAATCTCGTGCTCGTGCTGGGCGACCAGCTCAATTCCGATGCCTCGGCCCTCGACGGTTTCGACCGCGACCGGGATGCGATCTGGATGGCCGAGGTGGCGCAGGAGTCGGAGCACGTATGGTCGAGCAAACCGCGCACCGCGCTGTTTCTTTCCGCCATGCGGCACTTTCGCGACGCCCGCCGCGCGGAAGGTTTTACGGTTCATTACACGGAACTGACGGAGACAGATAACACCGGCAGCTTAGCCGGTGAACTTGCACAGGCGGTGACGCGGCTGCGGCCTGCGCGACTGGTATTGACCGAGCCGGGCGATTGGCGCGTCTGGCGGGCACTGGAAGCGGCGGCGGAGAGCGCGGGCGTGGTTTTGGAGACACGGGTGGACCGCCATTTTTTTGCCAGCATCGCGGATTTTAAGGCGCACACCTTGGGCAGAAAACAACTTCGTCTGGAGTTTTTTTACCGGGAGCTGCGGCGGCGGTATGCGGTATTGCTCGACGCGAAGGGCGAACCTGAGGGCGGGCAATGGAACTACGATCACGACAACCGGGGGAGTTTCCCCAAGTCGGGACCGAAGGGCGTGCCTGTGCCGGTGGCGTTTGCGCCGGATGCGACCACCCGCGAGGTGCTGACGCTGGTGGGCGCGCGTTTCGCCAAACATCCGGGACGGCTTGAGTCCTTCGATTGGCCGGTGACGCCTGACGAGGCGCGGCGGGCGCTGGCCGA
>JAIXRU010000121.1 GCA_027485045.1 Opitutaceae bacterium
CCCGATCTTGTCCTCGCGCAATCCGCCAGACCATCAGCTCCTGGCCCAGAAAAGATGCCCAAACAAGCAGTTCGGGCATGATTTCCATATGTATCCTGCCAATGCCTTAACGGCATTGGGCTTAAGGGCGCTTATAAGCATCGACATCTTGCTGGGAATCGAAGGCCTTGCGGCGTGTGTCACCCTCGCG
This sequence comes from Opitutaceae bacterium, assembly GCA_027485045.1. Lineage (GTDB taxonomy): Bacteria > Verrucomicrobiota > Verrucomicrobiia > Opitutales > Opitutaceae > IMCC26134_A. Next base: position 191 of record JAIXRU010000121.1, read on the forward strand.
CAGCAACCGCATGTCGCGTTCGGGCAGGGTGCGGCGGAAGGCATCGCGTTGCAGACCAAATCGTGACAGCGAAAACGCAGGCAGCCCGGCGCTGGCCGGCGCGGTAAAATCGAGCGCAGCGGCGTCCTTGAAGACGGCGGCGGCGGCCAGCTCCTTGTTGTCGGTGATGGTGAAGCCGGTGAGCGTCTCGGGGCGCCCGCTGCGCCGCGTGAGGGTGGTGCAGCCCACCGCAAAGTTACCCGTGAGCAGATTGCCCCGGGGCACCGCTGGATCCGCTTCCAGAATACCAAGCAATGCCGGATAACGCTCGCGCCAAGGCGACTCGGTGTAGGGCACGGAATCGAGATCGCCACGCAGACGGCGGTCCGTGGCCACGTATTTTCGAGAGACGCCGCGGTCATCGACGTGAAAGGCGCGGGGCGTGCTGACGATGGTGTTTCTGCGCACGATATGGTCATGGCCGCCGCCGATGAAGATACCCGACTCGGTGCGGTAGATCAGGTTGTCCTCCACGAGCAAACCCGAGGAGCCGTCGTCGGCGTAGATGGCGTTGGAGTTTTCGCTATGATGAAGGAAATTGCCCCTCACCACGTTGCCGCGGGAAGTCCAGCCCCCGGTGGTGTAGAAACTGCCCAGATCCCCGCCATCGAGCCCGACCCGGTAGATTTCGTTAAACTCAAAAACATTGTCGTTACCCGCGAACGTGATGCCGGAATAACTCGTATCGTGTATCCGGTTATAGGCGACACGCGCGCCGACGATCTTCTGATTCGAGGCGCTGGAGCCCACCGTGAGCGCGGGTAGAGGGGCATTGAGCGCGATGCGATAGAAGTGGTTGTTAAGGATCTCAAAACCCGAGGGACTCAGAGTGCGCCGGTCCCCGCCCAAGAGGTCGAGGCCGGTCAGCCCGATTTCGAAAACATCACAGCTCTGCACCCGGTGCTTGCTACCGTCACGGATAACGATGCCGCGTTTCACCACGCCGGTAAGTGCGCACCCGGCGATCTGCACCGCCTCGCCGTTCGTGATGGTTATGCCATCACCGGCATTCAGGCCCAGGGTGACATCGCGCAGGGTGAAGAAACTCACCCCGTCAAATCGCAGCAATGGCGCGGCTGAATCCGCGATGAAAAGAGGGCTGTTTCTCGTCGAAACGGGCAGCCAGATGAACAACTTGCCCCGTTTAAAATCCACCGACCACTCGCCCGGTTGATCGATCTCCTCGATCATATTTAACGCGAACCAGGACTCCTTGCCGTCCCCGACTCGTGTGCCCTCGACAAGTTTGGAATACTTGGAGCCGATCCCGTCGGACACCGATACCGCCAGACCGATTGTGCGAGCGGCAGGGTCGATGGTTTGCACTCGCAAGGTTTCGGCCGCCCAGGGCACACGCCAAAACCCGCGCACCCAAGCCCCGCCCTCGGCCACGGCGGCAAGCCAGCGCTCCGGCCGGTCCTCGCGATACTCGAACACCCCGCCCTCGGTCTGACGGGCTTTAAAGCTCCCGCTGGAAACGACGCGTTTCATCGTCGTGTAACCGTATTCGCCATTGGGCCAGCGGGAGAGCGCGAGGCGCCTCCCCTCGGAGAAAACTGCGAGCAAATCCGCTGGCTCACGCTGGTAATCCGGAAAGGCCTTGATCAGCCGCAGCCCCTCGGAAGCGAGGTCCAACTCCATGACCTTACCGCGGGCTTCCTTGACCATGCGGGCCAGCAACGCGGGATCACGCACCGGACTCAGCCGGTCCAGCCCCACCGGACGGGCTCCGATGAAGCGAACCCGGGCGCGCTCGACACCCCGCCAAACCACCGGCGCGGCCGCTGTGCCGGAATCTTCCGGACCGAAAGCAAAGCCGTCGAGCAAGGGATACGTCCCCTCCCCCAGCCATACCGTGACCGCCTCGGCAGGGCGCGCGACCCGGGCCGAACGTACCAGCTCAGCGGCGCGGGCCACCGTGGCGACCGGGGCGGCCTTGGAGCCGTCGTTTTGATCCTTACCCGCCGGGGATACCCAGAATACGGTCTCGGCCGAAACCGCCGTCGCGCCGAGCACGAGGCCGGCCACAATGCTACGAAAACCAAAAAAAAGGGTGCGCATAAAATCGGTGTTTAACGGTGAAATTCACGGCGAGCGCAGCGCGAGATAGGCGATCGCGCCCTTGAACGGCCGGTCGGCGTAACAGCCGACATATACCCGGCTGGGACCGGTTTCCAGCACCCCGCCCTCGGGCATGCGAGCGGTGGCGATTTCGCCATTCAACTCCAAGGTCAACACCCCATCAATCACACTGGCACGCAGGGCCGACCATTCCCCCGGCACGTAGGGCACCCGGGCTGAGGTCCACTTCTTGTCCACCGTCCAGAGAATCAACTCCACCGTGGACGTTTTAAGGTTCACCCGAATCTCCGGTCCCCTGGATAACTTCACCAAGGTCTGCCGCTCCGCCCCATCCTGCGACGCACAAAAGCGCAGATCCACGTAAACGTTTTCCTTGGTGGGCAATACATTGGCGCTCGTAGCCCATTTCGACTGGGTGCCGTCCATTTTTAGAGCCTTCCCTCCCGGCGCACGACTATCCGCCACCAAGCTCATGCCCGGCAGAAGTACCAGAGGCTCGCCTTCCCTTACCGGAGTCACCTCCACGGCACCGGCCGCTTCCGATGAATGGTCAAAAACCCACTCCGCCACCGTCGGCCAGGCCGCTACCGGCGTGAATGCCGCATCGGCTGCGGCCGAAGAAGTCGCCGCCCAGGCTTTGCCGCCTGAGCCATTTAGAACCACGCCAAGCAAACAAACCAACAACCAGGTCACTCCTCGGTTACACCCGTTATTTTGGAATTTTCCCGACCGGGATTTTGACCGCGTAAACAAACCTGATGCGATAGTGCTAAATAGTGGGGTATTCATTTTAAAGCAATTACTAAAAATAGGTTAACTGAATCAACCAAGGGTAATAAACGAACCATCCAACGCTGCGTCAGATATCCAAGGGGCTTGGATTTGAGGCTTCATAGGAATCTATATTTTCAATTTTTTCAATAAATATTGCAATATTTTCCTTTATTTTGCCAATACCGAATAAGGGTGACACTTGAGTCCGATTACACAGACCACGACTTCGGGATAAACGTCTCTCTGGCTTGCCCGAACGCGAATAAACCAGGAAGTCCCGATATCTAAAAAAAGGGCCCCTTGGCAAACTGACTACGGTGAACTCAGTAGGATCGCCGCAGCGAGGTATCTTCGGCGCGGCGTAGTTTGTCCGGGTAGTCGGCTATCGAGTGCAGGCCCCGGCTTTCCTTACGCTTCAGGGCGCCCGCCACGATCAACTCAGCAACCTGGATGAGATTTCTCAACTCCAGCAGGCGCGTATCCACCGAGAAGTTCCAGTAGTACTCCTGGGTTTCCCGCGCCAGCGTTGCGATGCGGGTGCGCGCGCGTTCCAGCCGCTTGGTGGTGCGTAAAATACTCACGTAGTCCCACATCGTCCGCCGCAGCTCGTCCCAGTTATGCGCGATGACCACGCGCTCGTCTTGATCCACCACACCGAGGTCGCGCCAGGCAGGAATCGTCGGGGCGGGCACGCCGCTCTGCTCGTTACGTTTCAGGAAAACTTCGACCGAGGCCGCGCCGCGATGAGCCATGACCACCGCTTCCAGCAAGGAGTTGGACGCCAGCCGGTTCGCCCCATGCAGCCCGGTGCACGCGACTTCACCACAGGCATAAAGTCCGGGCAGGGTGGTCTCGGCCGAAAGCGTGGTCGCAACGCCGCCACAGGTGTAGTGCGCGGCCGGCACCACCGGTATCCGATCTTTGGCGATGTCGATACCATCCTCCTTGCAGAAGCGGTAAATCAACGGAAAGCGCGAACGCAGGAAGGCCGCGTTGCGGTGCGTGATATCGAGCCAAACATGGGGCGCTCCGGTTCGCTTCATCTCGGCGTCGATGGCGCGGGCCACGATGTCGCGCGGGGCGAGATCAGCCTGCTTGTGGTAACGCGGCATGAAGGCCTCGCCCTCGGCATTGCGCAGGATGGCGCCCTCGCCGCGCACCGCCTCGCTGATGAGGAAACGTTTGCCCGAGGTCGAATAGAGCGCAGTGGGGTGAAACTGGATAAACTCCATGTTCTTCACCTCGACCCCGGCGCGATAGGCCATCGCTATGCCGTCGCCGGTGGCGATGTCGGGATTCGTCGTATACAAATAAACCTGCCCTGCGCCGCCCGAACTCAGCACCACCACGGGCGCCTGAAAGGCGACTACGCGCCCGTCGCGCACATCGAGCGCATAGACCCCTGCCACCCGGTCCTGGTCCTTGGCTTCGTCCGCTGGCTTGCTGGCGGCGGAGGGTTTGCGCCGGGTCTTTCCGGCGATGCGGCCGGTGGTGATGATATCGATCGCGAAAAAATGTTCAAACAACGCGATACGCGGCTCGCGGGTGATGGCCTTGATCAAGGCGGCTTCAATCGCCTTTCCGGTCATATCCTTGACGTGAAGAATGCGCCGCTCGCTGTGTCCGCCCTCGCGGCCGAGATCGTATTCGCCTTCCTCGTCACGGGAAAACTTGAGCCCGAGATCCACCAACTCCCGCACCCGGGCCGGTCCTTCGACGACAATTTGTTTCACCACCTTGCGGTCGCACAGACCGTCGCCTGCGACCAGCGTGTCCTCGACATGTTTGGCAAAATCGTCGGTTTCCGCCATGACCACAGCGATGCCGCCTTGCGCCCAGTTGGTGTTGGAGTCGGCCTTATTTTTCTTGGTCAGGATGGCGACCGAGCGACCTTCCCGGGCGACCTTAAGCGCGAAGCTCAGCCCGGCGATGCCGGAACCGATCACAATTACATCATAAGCCCGGGCCAGCGTCGCGGCCAAGGCAGGTAAGGGGGCGGGATCGCTCACAGCACGAGATTGTCGATCAAGCGGACGTCATCCATCCATGCGGCGATGGTCAGCACCGACTCGCCGGGCAGGGCTTCGCGTGCCGGCTCCATCGTGGTGCGACTGACCAACGCGACGTAGATCACCCGAATCCGGCGCTGCTGGCTCAAGATATGGGTCGCCTCGGCGACGAGTCGATCCGCCCGTCGCTCACCGGCCGCCACCATGTCGCGGGCCTTGAACAAAGCCCGGCTGATTACCAAGGCCTCGACCCTTTGCGTTGGACTGAGGAAGCGGTTACGCGAGCTCATGGCCAGGCCATCGGGTTCCCGCAGGGTCGGAGCCACGACCACATCCACGGTGAAATTCAGATCGAATACCATCTTGCGAATGACCGCGACTTGTTGCGCGTCTTTCTGCCCGAACACCGCCAGATCGGGCCGGCAAATGTTGAACAACTTCGCGACCACCGTGGTCACCCCGCGAAAGTGCGTCGGGCGCGAGACGCCTTCCAAGGGTTTGGCCACGTGCTCTTCGGTGACATAGGTGGAATAGCCCTTGGGGTAGATCTCTTCGTTGGGCGGCGCGAAAACGTAATCCGCTCCCGCTGCCTCGCAACTGGCTACGTCCGTCTCAAACTCGCGCGGATACTTGTTAAAGTCCTCGCTCGGCGCGAACTGGGTGGGGTTAACAAAAATCGACACCACGATGGCATCCGCACGCTCAGCCGCCAGGCGGATCAGGCTCAGGTGCCCTTCGTGAAGGGCGCCCATCGTCGGGACCAGGCCGATAATCTGACCTTGGGCGTGCAAAGCGGCGGCGAGGGCCTGCATTTCTGGCACGGAACGGATAATTTGCATCGAATAAAAAAGTAGGAGCGCGAAGTAGGGGAGGGCTTGAACAAAGGAGGCTCCCGCCTCTTGTTCAAGCGTTTCACCTCTTATTTCGACTATGATCCGCATCAACGAGAACTACCTGAAACTCAAAGCCAGCTACCTGTTTTCCGATATCGCCAAGCGCGTGACGGCCTACACCACGGCCCATCCGGACAAGCCCATCATCCGCCTCGGCATCGGCGATGTCACCGAGGCCCTCCCCCAAGTCTGCATCGATGCGCTCAAGAGCGGCGCCGACGAACTCGCCAACCGCGCCACCTTCAAGGGCTACGGCCCCGAGCAGGGTTACGCCTTCCTGCGCGAAGCCATCGCCACCCACGACTACGCCGCCCGCGGCTGCCCCATCTCCGCCGACGAGATTTTCGTCTCCGACGGCTCCAAATGCGACTGCGGCAACATCCAGGAAATCTTCGCCACCGAAGGCCTCCAGCTCGCCATACCCGACCCCGTTTACCCCGTTTACGTGGATACCAACGTCATGGCCGGCCGCACCGGTGCCAACCTCGACGGCCGCTACGAGGGCATCACCTATCTGGAGTGCACCCCGGC
>JAIXRU010000042.1 GCA_027485045.1 Opitutaceae bacterium
AGTATTTCGGCTCCCGCCTCACCCTCATCGGCATCCCGCCCAAGATCACCCTGCAACCGGTCTCCCTGACCGTTAACCCGAGCACGTCCGCCACCTTCTCCGTCACCGCCACCGGCACCCCCAACACCTACCAATGGCGCAAAGACTCCGTCGCCATCCCCAACGCGACCTCGGCCAGCTACACGATCCCTTCCGCCCAACTCGCCGACGAGGCTTCCTACGATGTGGTGATCACCCACCCCTCCGGCGTCACCACCTCAGCCGCCGCCACCTTGACCGTTCTCCGGCAACCCCAGATCACCCAGCAGCCCGTGACCCAAAATGTCGGCCTGAACGCATCCGCCACCCTCACCGTCTCAGCCACCGGCGGCTCCCTCACCTACCAATGGCGCAAGTCCGGCGCGCCCATCACCGACGCCACCGCTACCACCTACACGATCCCCTCCGTCCAGGTCGCCGATTCCGGTGCCTACGACGTGGTCATCACCAACCCCCTCGGCAACATCACCTCTTCCGCCGCCACCCTCACCGTCGTCTCCCCGCCCCAGATCACCGGACAGCCCGCTTCGCTCACCATTAACCAGGGCAGCTCGGCCACCTTCTCCGTCACCGCCACCGGCCTGGGCAACACCTTCCAATGGCGCAAAACCGGGGCAAACATCCCCGGCGCCACCGGCGCGAGCTTCACCGTGTTCCCCGCCTTTTCCTCCGACGCCGGGTCCTACGACGTGGTCGTCACCAACATCGCGGGCAACGCCACTTCCTCCGCCGCCACCCTGACTCTCATCGTCGCCCCGCAAATCACCCAGCAACCCGCCGCGCAAACCCTCACCCAGGGATCTTCGCTGACCTTCACCATCGCCGCCACCGGCCTCTCCAACACCTACCAATGGCGCAAGGCCGGCGCGCCCATCCCCGGTGCCAACTCCACCAGCTACAGCATCGGCTCGGTCCAGTCCGCCGACACCGGTTCCTACGACGTGCTTGTGACCAACCCCGCCGGCGGCGTGGTCTCGTCCCCGGCCACCCTCACCGTCATCGCCCCGCCGCAAATCACCCAGCCGCCGGCCTCGCGCACCGCCGGCCTGGGCCTGCCGGTCACCTTCTCCGTCACCGCCACCGGCCTTTCCAACACCTACCAGTGGCGCAAGGCCGGCGCACCCATCTCCGGAGCCACCGCCACCAGTTACACCATTGCCTCCGTCCAATCCGGGGACGCCGCTTCCTACGATGTGGTCGTCACCAACCCCGCCGGCACCGCCACGTCCACCGCCGCCAGCCTCACGCTCGCCAGCTCCGGCGTCATCACCAAAGCCAACAACACCACCGCCCTCGACCAGTCCGGCAGTTGGACCGGCTCCGTCGTGCCCGGCCCCTACGACACCGCCTCATGGACCGGCGCCTACACCAACGGCACCGTCGCCATCGGCGCGGGCCTCTCCGTCGGCCGTATCCAACACTCCGCCACCACCGCCCTCACCCTAAACGCCGGCACCGGCCCGCTCACCCTCGCGGACGGCGGCATCGAAATCACCCCCACCGCCACGCAAAATCTCACCGTCAACGCCCCCGTCGTCCTCGCCGCCGACCAGACTTGGACCGTCGCCTCCGGCCGCACCCTCACCCTCAGCGCCGCCCTCGGAGAAGCCAACGGCACCCGCCGCCTCACCCTTGCCGGTTTCGGCACCACCACCTTCTCGGGCAACAACACATTCACCGGCGGCCTCCTCATCTCGCCGCCCTCCGGCGGCCTGCCCACCTACAATTTCGGCACCAATAATCCCGCGTCCATCGCCCGCCTCACCGGCGGCACCTTCCCCGCGCCGATCACCGCCAACGGCCGTCTCGATATCACCGCACCCATCACCTCGCTCGGCGTAATCTCCGGCACCGGTGCCACCGGTCTCATCTGGAACAGCTCCACCACCTCGCAAAACCTCACCTTCGCCGGCGGCAGCAGTTTTTCCATGTTCCAGGTCGGTGCCGACAACGCCCGCGCCGTGCTTCGCCAGTCCGGCACCGGCGGCGTCGCCTTCTCATTCTTCGGCTACAACACCGCAGCCCCCAACTCCGCCCACACCTTCGACGGCGGCACATGGACCCTCGGCCAGATCGGCCAAAACAACTCCAACTCCCAGGCCAGCGGCACCTACACCCTCACCAACGCCGCCGACGTTACCATCTCCACCAACGGCACCTTCGCCCACGGCACCTGGCGCGTCGTCAACGGCTCCCTCCGTTTCGCCTCCGCCATTAGCGTGCTCCACGGCAGCGCGACCGGCACCAACACCTCCCTCGTGTTCCAGGTGGACAACTCCGGCGGCGGCCCCGGACTGCTCACCTCCACCGGCGGCCTCACCCTCGCCGACGGCGGCTCCATGGTAAACGCCAACGCCCTCACGATCGGCGACGGCGGCACCGTCCTCCTCGCCGGCGGCCTCACCCTCGGCAGCACCACCGCCCGCACCGCCGAGACCGACACCGTCAACCTCTCCGGCGGCGAACTCTCGCTCAGCGGCACCCTCGCCGCCGCCGTCACCACCTCCGGCCAGACCCGTACTTTCAACTGGACCGGCGGCCAGCTCACCGCCGCCGTCATCACCCCGTCCGCCGGCTTCGCCACCCCCGCCGCCGGCGGCGTATCGACCACCGCTCTCCTCCAAACCGCCGGCATCCTCGCCCCCGGCGACCTCTCCATCCCGGGCCGCACCACCATCAACGGCAACTACCAGCTCAGCGCGGGCGGCACCCTCGCCCTCGACCTCGGCGGCACCACCGCCGCCACCGGTTTCCAAGGCACCGCCAGCCAGTTCGACAACCTCGTCGTCACCGGCACCACCACCCTCGGCGGCAACCTCGCCGTGACGCTCGGCAACAGCTTTATCCCGCTCAACGCCTCCTCCTTCACCATCCTCACGTCCACCGGCGCGCTCACCGGATCTTTCGCCAACGTCCCCTTCGGTTCCCGCCTGATCACTACCGGCGCGGAAGGTAGTTTCCTCGTTTCGCAGGTAGGCAACACCGTCACCCTCTCCGCCTACGCTTCGCTGACCCCGCTCGAATCCTGGCGGCAGGCCACGCTCGGCACCATCGCCAACACCGGCTCCGCCGCCGACCTCGCCGACTTCGACCGCGACGGCCTGTCCAATCTTCTCGAATACGCCCTCGGTTCCTCACCCACCTCCGCCGCCTCCGCCGCCGCTCCCACCGTCGCCCTGCTCCCCGCTCCCAGCTCCAAACTCCAGCTCAGCTTCCTCCGCGCCCGCTCCGACCTGACCTACCTCGTCGAAGCCAGCTCCGACCTCGCCACCTGGTCCACCCTCGCCACCAACCCCGGCACCGTCAGCCCCGCCGTGCCCGTCACCGTCACCGACTCCGTTACCCCGGCTCCCCGCCGCTTCCTCCGCCTCCGCGTCACCGCCCCCTGATCGCTCGATTCCCGTTTTCCAGCCTGCCCCCAACACCTCCAGTACAGGCATTCAACGTTTTGAACATTATCCCATTTGTTCCTCTAACCGCTCGCGCTCATAGTTTCCCCATTGCCGCACCACCCCAAGCCCGGCACTGCCAACCCCTCCGCACCGTTACCCTAACCTCCGGCTCCTCCCGCCTCCTCCGCCTCCGCGTAACGGCCCCATGAAGCCAAGCCGCAAGCTCCTGCTCGTTTATCTCCTAGCTCTGGGCTTCCAGCTCGTGCTCTGCTCCCGCGCGCTCTTGGCCCAGACACCCCAGTTTCCCTTTCCGGTCACGATCAACCCCGATCAATCCCTCACCTACAACCCCACCCCCAAGGGCGACCGCATCCCCGACTTCTCCACCGTCGGCTACAACTACGGCAACTCCCCCCTCCCCGGCGAGCCCGGCGGCTACGACGTTCCCGTCCTCGTCACCCTTTCCCCCCAGACCGGCGACCAGACCGACCGCATCCAGGCCGCCCTCGATTTCATCTCCGCCAAACCGCTCGTAAACGGCTTTCGCGGCGCCCTGCTGCTCAAGGCCGGCGCTTGGGAAATCCACTCCATCAACCGCCTCGCCATCCGCACCTCCGGCGTCGTTATCCGCGGCGAGGGCGACCACCCGCTCACCGGCACGCGTCTCTACGCTATGGGCACGATCAACGAAAACGGCGGCAGCACCCTGCCGCGCGCTCCGTTACTCAGCTTTTTAGGCAGCTCCATCGGGGTCAACGCCTCCGCCCGCACCCTCGTGGACGCCGTTTACGTGCCTTCCGGCACGAGCGTCGTGCCGCTCACCGGCCACCCGTTCACCGTCGGCCAACGCATCCAGCTCCGCTGGCCCGGCTCCGTCGTCTGGCAAAAAGCCAGCCTCTTTGATCAGGCCGCCACCACGGCGCTCGACCCCGCCATTTCCACCAACCGCCAAATCACCGCAGTCACGGCCAACACCATCACTCTCGACGCCCCCATTACCACGCCCTTCGATCCGGCCTGGGGGCAGGCTTACGTCGTCCCCGTCACCACGTTTGGTTACATTACGAATGTGGGCATCTCCGGCGTTTATATGGAAAGCAGTTACGCCAGCGACACCGACGAGACCCACGCCGTCAACGCCCTCAACTTCAGCAACGTGGAGGACGGTTTTGTCCATTCCTGCACCGCCCGCTATTTCGCGTTCTCCATTGCCTCCGTGGGCTCCAATACCCGCAAGGTCACCGTTAACCGCAGCCAGTATCTCGATGGCATCTCACGGATCATCGGTGCCCGCCGTTATAGTTTTCTGCTCTCGGGCGAACAGGGCCTCGTGGCTAATTCGATTTCCCGATACGGGCGGCATTCGTTTGTCACCAGTTGGCCTGCCATCTCTGGCCTCAACGTCTTCGTCGATAGCACCGCCATCGGCAGCTACAACGAGTCCGGCGCCCATCTTGAATGGAATAACAGCGGCCTGTGGGACAACGTGACCGACAACATCCTCCAAGTGAAACTGGAGCGTCCCGCCGCCACCTCCGTCGCCTGGAACTGCATCCTCGGCACGATCACGTTTGAAAACATGCCGCTCTCGCCCAACTGGGCTCTCGGCAACACCAAACCCGGCGGCGGCGCCCCCACCTGGCGCAACTCGGTATCCTCCGGCGCTTATGCCTACGCCGCCCCCCACCTGGGCAAAGCCGAGGTCTGGTCCAACGGCACCCGCATGGCCGTCCGCTCACTCTATGAAAAACAGGTCGAGATGCGTCTGAGCGCCGCCGGCCTGCCCCACCGTTACCAGGCCAACCCACCCACACGTATTCCCTATCTGCCCGCCTTCCGCACCCCTGCCCAGCTCGTCGCCCTCGCCGGCTCCGTTTGGTCTTACCAGCTTCCGGTGTCCAACCTCGTGCCGGCCACACGCTCGCCCAATTTCACCGCCACCGGTCTGCCTGCGGGCATTACCATCAACGCCACCACCGGCCTCCTCTCTGGCACGCTGCCCAGCGTCGCCACCGCGACCACCTACAACCTCACCCTCTCCGCGCGTAACATCGATGGCACCACCACTCAGTCTCTGACCCTCCTCGTGCGGCCGGCCGGATCGCCCAAGATTCCGCTTTCGATGGGTGTCGAGGTCGACGTGGACCGCACCGTCACCATCGCCGTGCGCGCCGGGCAGACTGCCATGCCCGTGCCCATGGTCCCCTCCTCGCGTCTGCTCGCCCCCATGATCGTGCGCAAGGCCTACATCTCCGATGTGGACGGCGCCGCCTACACCGCCACCGACGTGCCCGTCCCCGTCCGCGGCGTCCTCCCCATCGAGGGCCTCACCTCGCCCATCACCGTCACCTACAACGGCTCCACCGCCCTGCCCACCGCCCCCGGCTTCTACGACATCGTCGCCACCCTCGACGACCCGGTCTACTCCGCCTCCGCCACCGGACGCCTCCTCATCACCAACGCCACCGCCGTCACCGTCACCCTCGGCAACACCACCGCCCCCACCGCCGTCTCCCCCGTCACCGCCACCTCCACCCAGCCCGCGATCACGCCCGTCATTACCTACGACGGTTCGCCGACTTTCCCGACCCTCACCGGCCTCTACACCGCCAAGGCCGTCGTCGCCGATGCCGAGTATTTCGGCGCGAAAACCACCCTCTTCGGCTTGGCGCCGCAGATCACCCAGCAACCCGTCTCGCTGACTGTAAACCAAGGCGCCCCAGCCACCTTCTCCGTCGCCGCCACCGGCATCGCCAGCACGTTCCAATGGCGCAAGGACGGCACCGCCATCCCCGGCGCCACCGGCACCAGCTTCACCCTCTCCACCACCCAGGGCTCAGACACCGCCGACTACGACGTGGTCGTCACCGACCAATCCGGCGTCACCACTTCGGCGACCGCCACCCTGGTCGTCGTAGTGCCGCCGCAGGTAACCCAGCCGCCCGCCTCGATCAGCGCCGCGCAAAACGCCTCCGCCACCTTCACCGTCGCCGCCACCGGCGGCGCTCTCTCCTACCAATGGCGCAAGGCCACCACGCCGATCTCCGGCGCCACCTCCGCCAGCTACACCCTGCCGGCGGTTTCGACGAACGACGCCGCCTCCTACGACGTGGTGATTACCAATTCCCAAGGAACCGTGACCTCCGCTGCGGCGACCCTCACCGTCGTCCTGCCCCCGCAGATCACCCAGCATCCGCTCTCCCAAACCGTCAACCAAGGCACGGCCACGACCTTCACCGTCGCAGCCAGCGGCATCGGCAACACTTACCAATGGCGCAAAGCCACCGCCCCCATCCCCGGCGCCACCGCTACCACTTACACCCTCGCCTCGCCCCAGGCTTCGGACGCCGCCTCCTACGACGTGGTCGTCACCAACATCGCCAGCAGCGCGACCTCCAACCCCGCGACACTCACCGTCATACTCCCGCCGCAGATCACCCAGCAACCGCTGCCGCAAATCGTCACCCTTGGCGCGTCCGCCACCTTCACCGTCGCCGCCAGCGGCCTTTCCAACACTTACCAGTGGCGCAAGGGCGGCGCGCCCATCCCCGGCGCCACCGGCACCAGCTACACCATCGCCTCGGTGCAGACGACGGACTCCGGTTCTTTCGACGTGGTCGTCACCAATCCCGCCGGCACCGCGACTTCCGCCGCCGCCGCCCTGACGCCCCTCAACCCAACCGGCATCGTTAAACTCAACAACACCACCGCCCTCGACCAGGGCGGCAGTTGGACCGGCGGCACTGTTCCCGGCCTTTACGACACCGCGTCCTGGACTGGCACCTACACCAACGGCACCGTCGCCATCGGCACCGGCCTCTCCGTCGCCCGTATCCAACACTCCGCCACCACCGCCATAACCCTGAACGCCGGCATCGGTCCGCTCACCCTCGGCGGTGGCGGCATCGACCTCTCCGCCGCCACCCAGAACCTCGCCGTCAACGCCCCCGTCACCCTCGGCGCCCACCAGACCTGGACCGTCAACTCCGGCCGCACCCTCACCGTCGCCGGCGCGGTCGGAGACTCCAGCACCGCGCGTTTCCTCACCCTCGCCGGCTTCGGCACCACCACCTTTTCCGGTAACAACACCTTCACCGGCGGCCTCCTCATCTCGCCCCCCGCCGGCGGCCTGCCCACCTACAATTACGGCACCAACAATTCCGCGTCCATCGCCCGCCTCAATGGCGGCACCTTCCCCGCGCCCATCACCGCCAACGGCCGTCTCGATATCACCGCGCCCATCGCCTCCCTCGGCACCCTCTCCGGCACGGGTGCCACCGGTCTCATCTGGAACAGCTCCACCACGTCGCAAAACCTCACCTTTGCCGGCGGCAGCAGTTTTTCCATGTTTCAGGTCGGGGCCGACAACGCCCGCGCCGTGCTCCGCCAGTCCGGCTCGGGCGGCGTCACCTTCTCGTTCTTCGGTTACAACACCTCCGCGCCCAGCTCCCAGCACACCTTCGATGGCGGCACTTGGACCCTCGGCCAGATCGGCCAAAACAACACCAGTGCCCAAGCCAGCGGCACCTACACCCTCACCAACGGCGCCGACGTCACCATCTCCACCAACGGCGATTACAGCCATGGCACTTGGCGTATCATCAACGGCGCCCTCCGCTTCAACACCCTCATCAACCTGCGCCACGGCAGCGCCACCGGCACCAACACCTCCCTAGTATTCCAAGTGGACAACTCCGGCGGCGGCCCCGGCCTGCTCACCTCCACCGGCGGCCTCACCCTCGCCGACGGCGGCTCCATGGTAAACGCCAACTCCCTCACCGTCGGCCCCGGCGGCACCGTCCTCCTCGCCGGCGGCCTCACCCTCGGCAGCACCACCGCCCGCACCGCCGAGACCGACACCGTCAACCTAAACGGCGGCGAACTCTCGCTCAGCGGCACCCTCGCCGCCGCCGCCGCCACCTCCGGCCAGACCCGCACCTTCAACTGGACCGGCGGCCAGCTCACCGCCGCCGTCATCACCCCGTCCGCCGGCTTCGCCACCCCCGCCTCCGGCGGCCTCACACCCTCCGGCCTCAACCAGACCGCCGGCATCCTCGCCCCCGGCGACCTCGCCATCGCCGGTCGCACCACCATCAACGGCAACTACACCCTGACCGCCCCCGGCACCCTCGCCCTTGACCTCGGCGGCACCACCGCCGCCACCACCTTCCAAGGCACCGCCAGCCAGTTCGACAACCTCGTCGTCACCGGCACCACCACCCTAGGCGGCAACCTCGCCGTCTCCCTCGTCAACGCCTACACCCCGGCCAACTCCGCCACCTTCACCGTCCTCACCTCCACCGGCACCCTCTCCCCCTTTGGCAACAGCACCGTCAACGGACCTGGCCAGAACCTCTCCAGCACCGGCTTCAGGCAAGACGGTATCCTCGGCTCCCCATGCTCATCCACAGCCACCACTTGTTTGAGCATGTCCATGGAGGCGATGTGCACGATCAACGGATTATCGGACGGTCGGTTTTTGACGGCAAAGATGGAGGAGGCGGCGGAGGGGGAGAGGGCGTTGG
>JAIXRU010000209.1 GCA_027485045.1 Opitutaceae bacterium
CTGAGGGAGCGGGCGGCGAGGAGGGAGATGTTGCCGTTGGTGCCGGTGGAGATGGCGACGGTGGAGGTGATGTCGGAGCTGGCGCCGGCGTTAGTGAGGAGGATGTTGCCAGAGCCGGTGGCGGTGACGGCACCGGATACAGTGAGGGTGCCGGCGTCGCTGGAGAGGATGATGTGGGCGCCGGAAACGTCGTTGTCGAGGCCTGGGGCGGCGATGGTGAGGGCGTTGGCCTCGTGGATGACGATGTCGCCGGAGGTGCGGTTGCGGGTGGTGAGGGAGCCGAGGGCGGTGTCGATGTCGGCGGTGCCGGTGGCACCAATGCCGGTTTCGGCGTCGAGGGTGGCGAGGCCGGAGCTGAGGAGGTTGGCGGCTTCGCCGGTGAGGTTATCACTGATGGCGCCGGAGGTGGACGGACCGCTGCCGGCGGTGACGGTGATGTTGCCCGAAGTGCTGGAAAGGATGGAGAGGGCGATGTCGCCGGAGGCGGAGAGGTCGATGGTGCCGGTGCCGGTGCGGGCGATGGCACCGTTTTCCATGGTGAGGGTGCCGGTGGTGACGGTGAGGTCGATGGTGCCGGCACCGGCGGCATCGACGGACTCGTCGTCGGCGTCGCCCTTATTGAGGGTGAGGTTGCCGCCGGAGATAACCTTGATGGGGCCGCCGCCGGTGGTGACGAGGTCGGCGAGGGTCTCGGTGGCGAGGGCGGAGAAGGTGTGGTTGGCGGCGACGCGGTTGACGGTGATGGAGACGGTGTCGACGGTGAGGTCGTTGAGCTCGGAGAGGTTTATGCCGCCGGAGCCGGCCGAGGCGGCGATGGTGGTGACATTGAGGTCGAGGGCGTTGGCGGCGGCACCGACGGTAGTGACGGCGACAAGGCGGGTAGTGGAGGCGATGATATCGCGATCAGTGTCGCCGCCGTCGAGGATGTCGCGGCCGGCGGTGACGGAGACGCTGGCGGTGCCGGCGTTAAAGGAGGCGACAGTGACGTCCTGGCCGGCCTGGGCGCGAATGTTGCCGGAGGTGGTGGAGACGACGGCACCGTTGACCTGGCTGAGGGAGCCGGAGGTGGCGAGCAGGTCGACCGTCCCGCCATTGGTGGTGAGGTCGGCGGCGGCGGTGGAGAAAGACAGGGAGGTGGCGGCGAGGACGGAGATGTGGCCGGTGCCGGAGAGGATGGCGGACTGGGCGTCGATGGCGGCACCTGCGGTGAGGAGGACGTTGCCGGTGCCGTTGGCGGAGACGGCGAAGTTATCGGAGTCGCCGTCCTGGAGGGTGATGGTGCCGGAGGTGGAGGTGAAGCTGATGGAGCCGTTGGCGGTGGTGGCGAGGTCGGACTGGGCGGCGTCGATGGCGGCGGTGGTGGTGCCGTCGAGGTTGACTTGGGTGGTGGTGGTGGAGACGGAGGCGACGGTGACGTCGTTGGCCTCGACGAGGGTGATGCCATTGGCGCCGGCGGAGGCGGAGAGGGTGACGACGCTGATTTCGAGGGCGTTGGAGGAAACGGCGACGCCGGTGGCGGCGATGAGGCGGACGGAGCCGCCGAGGATGTCGGTATGGGTGTCGCCGGCGTCGAGAATGGAGGCGGTATTGGAGAGGACGGAGACGGTGCCGGTGGCGGCGTCGAGGCCACCGAGGGTGACATTGCCGTTGGCGAGGGCGCGGATGGCACCGCCGGTGGAGGAGGCGAGCGAGTCGTCCGCCATGGTGAGGACGCCGTTAGTGGCCTCGATGTAGATGGCGCCGCCGGTGGTGGTGAGGCGGGTGCCGGCGGAGCTGGTGAGCGTGCGTTCGGCGATGAGGGTGAGGTTGCCCGAAGTGGAAGTGAGGTCGGCGGCGGAGTTGGCGAGCGCGATGTCGGACTGGGAGCCGGTGGCTTGGAGGCGGATATAACCGGAGCCGTGGGCGGTGACGGCCGCGTTGACGGTGAGGGTGCCGGTGTTGGAGTTGAGGGCGTTGCTCTGGAGGTTGATGGAGCCGTTGCCGGCCTGAGTCTGGACGCCGGAACCGGCGATGGTGAAGCCGGAGAGGCCGGTGTGCTGGACGAAGATGTTGCCGGAAGTGGAATTGGTAGCCTGGAGGGAGCCGATGGTGACATCGAGGTCGGCGCCGCCGGTGGCGCCGATGCCGGTCTTGGCATTCAGGATAAGCAGACCGGAGGTGACGATGTTGGGGGGGGTGTCGGAGCCGGGGTTGGAATCGAGGATGGCACCGTCGGCGTTGAGGGTGATATTGCCGGTGGAGGAGGTGAGGTAGCCGACGGAGATGTTGCCGTTGCCGCCCGCGACGGTGGTGAAGGTGTAGTTGCCGCGGGGAGTGCCGGGGGTGGTGGTGGCGTTGGCTATGGTGAGGGAGCCGGTGTTGGTGACGGAAACGTTGCCGGTGCCGACCATTTGCAGGCCGTTGATCAGTTGGGAGGCGCGACCACCGGTGACTCTGACGGTGGGGATGTAGTTGTAACCGCTGCCGGCGGTGGACGCGATGGAGGTGACGCTGCCGTTGAGGGTGGCGAGCACGGCGGCGCCGGAGCCATCGCCGCCCACGGTGACGCTGGGTGCGAGGGTGTAGCCGGAGCCAGCGGAACCGGGAGTGACGGAGCTAAGCTGGCCGGAGCTGAGAGTGCCAGAGACGGTAGCGTTGCCGGAGGGGGTGAGCGGGATGGTGGTGTAGCTGGAGCCCGCGCTGGTGACGAGGTAGGAGCCGACCGAGCCGAGGACGGTGGCGGTGCCGGTGGCGGAGGTGAGGCCGTCGCCCAGGACGGTGACGGTGGGGGCGACGGTGTAGGCGGAGCCGCCGGCGTCAACGGAGAAGCTGGTAAGTGCGCCGGGGGTGACGAGGGCGAGCGCGGCCGCGCCGCTGCCAGCGCCGCCGGAGAAACCGATGGTGGGAGCGGAGGTGTAGCCGGAGCCTGGGTTGGTGATGTTGATTTGGGTGACAAAACCGCCGACCACGACGGCGGTGGCGGCCGCGCCGGTGCCGCCGCCGCCGGTGAAGGAGACGGTGGGGGCGGAGGTGTAGCCGGTGCCGCCGCTGGTGAGGAACAGGGTGGAGACCGCCCCGGTCATGTTGGCGGTCGCGGTGGCGCCGCTGCCGCCGGGTAGGATTTCGCCGTTGAGGGAGAGGCTGCCGATGGTGGAGACGTCGGTGCGGAGGGTGACGTCGCCCATGGCCCAGGCAGCGAGGGTGGAAGCGGTGAGGAGGCCGCCGGTCTGGGAGATGGCACCGCCGTTGGCGCGCAGGAGGATGGAGGAACCGCTACCGGCTACTTTGATGGTATCGGCGCCGACGCCGTCGGTGAGGGTAATGCTGCCGGACGTTTCGCCGGAGATGAGCTCGACGCGTTTGTTGGCCCCGGCGGTATTGATGGTGGAGAGCAGACCGGAGTTTGCGCCGGTGGAGGCAAGGATGACGGAGCCACCGGTGACGCCGGTGCCGGCGGTGAGCGAGATGCGGTCGGCGGCGTAGACGGGGCGGTTGATGGTGATGTCGGTGGCGGCCTCCATACGCACCCAATTATTGCGGTCGTAGAAATCTTCTTCGAGGAGGTTGTCTCCATTGATCGAGCCGCGATTAATTACACCGTTTATGGTGATGGTGCTGACGCGCGCCACGAGGCGCAAAAAGGCCGCGCCCTGGGTGATGTCCATATTACGGGTCACCGTAATGACGCCGCCGGCGATGGTTGTGGTGTTAACGATCGAAGGGCCGCCCTGGAGTTCGCCTAAATAGCCGGTGAAGACGGTGCCGGTGCCGGCATACAGGTCACCGATGATAACGGAGGCAAAGCCGGGCTGGATGTTGGAGAGGTCGGTGGCGTTTAGATCGAGACGGGTGGAAGGGGCACCGACCGAACTGGTGCCTACAGCAATGGCGCGGGAGGGGTCGGAGGGCTTGAGGGTGAGGGTGGTGTTGCCGCTGGAAGTCGAAATCGCTCCGGTGAGGTCAATATTGTTGGCGGTGATGGTGGCGTTGCCGCTGCCGATAACCATCGAGGCGATGGTGACCGTGCCGGTGCTGCCTGAGGTGGTGAGATTCAGGGACTGGACGGAATTGGAGGTGCCGATGAAGGTGATGTTGCCCGTGACCAGAGTGGTGTAGCCGATGGTGACGCTGCCGGCAGCAACGTCGGCATTGAACACGACGTTGGTGGCCCGGGTGATGATGAAGGGGGTGCTGCCATCGAGTATCAGGGAGGAGCTGCTGGAGAACGTGATGGTGCCGCCAGCGGCCAGGGTGAAGCTGTCCGGGCGTAGCGAAACACTTTGGCCGACGTTGTTGCCGAAGTTGATCGTGCCGGCGGTGTAGATGCCGCCATTGCCGCCGAAATCGAGGCGGGCGGAGGTGGCGAAGGCGACGCTGGTGATGTTCGAAAGGGTATCCGGACGACCAATGGTAAAATCGCCGGTGACCGCGACGTTGCCATCGAAGGTGACGTTGCCGGCCTTCATGATGCGGACATCGCCGGCGACGGTGAGGGTGCCGTTGAAGCGGACGTCGAAGGCGTCCTCGATGATCAGATCGCCGCCGATCACGACGTTGGCGCCGAAGGTGATATTCTCGCCGGCGCGGATGTAGAGATTGCCGAGCAGGGTGACGGTGGAGCCGAAGGTGATGTCGCCGACATTACCGGCCTGGGTGTTGATGCTGATGTGGCGCAGGCCGTTGTCGGTGATGCCGCCGACGGCACCGCTGATGAGGATATCGCCGGAGGCGGAGCCAGTCTCGACGGCATTCAGCACGACGTCATCGACGCCCCCGTTTTCGTTCACCGGGGTGAGCGCGCCAGTGTGGTTGTCGCCGTTGAGGGTGCCCTGAATGGTGAGGACGCCGGCATTGGAGGTGATGGTGCGGACGGGGTTACTGGAGAACGAACCACTGACCTCGATGGCATCGTAAATGATGTTCGAGGTGCTGGTGATGGTGTTGTTAAGCTTAACGGTGGAGCCGTCGCCCTGGATAACGAGGTGTTGGGCGATGACGGGGGCATTGATCTCAACGGTGTCGCCGCGCAGAAGAGTGGATTGGCCGGGAAGGGTGACGGCGGTGCCTGAACCATCGCCGATGACCACCTGGGTGAGGAGATCGGAGGTGCCGAAGACGGTGCTGGCCTGGCCCTCGAACTCTTTAAGCGACGCGGCGGTAAGGGTAAGACGCAGGGATTCTGGGACTTCGGAGAAAAGGGTGGAAGGCTCGATAGCGCCGGAGGTGGGTGCGAGCAGGTCGGCGTGACCGAGGTCGGCGAGGGCGACGACGGTGGTCGATCCGGTGGTGGGACTGATCAACTCCTCGACGGGGGCGTCGGTGACGGAGAGGAGTAGCCGTGACTCCAGGGCCTCGAGCGAAAACGTTGCGGCGGTGACAGGACTGGAAGCGTTGGAAGTGGACACTGTAAAAAAAGCGTTTAGGCGCGGGAGTTTATCCGTGGGTCCGGGAAGAGCGCGCAAGCCCGAACTTGTTTAAGGGAGATTGATTTACACGTTTTCATCGGCATCGGTTGAACCGCTTTCATACTCGTCTGCCGGACCGGTAAAAGTGAGCACTAAATCCCGTGCGAAAAGGCTATCCGTAAAGGAATCGAGGGGCGTCGAAGTCGCGAAGAGGGAAGCCGAGCGCGAGCCGGAGCGAAGGGTCTGGGAAGCGGTGGGGGCGAAGAAATCGAAAGGACTGAAGACGTGGTGGAAAGCGGAAGGAGCAAAGGTGGAGGCGAAGGAGACGGCGAACTGGAGGGAGGTGCCGAGCGGAGCGGGGAAGAAGGTGCGGGCAGGCGCGGCGACGGTAAGGGACGAGACGGCGGAGGTTGCCGGTGTAGTGGCGACGAAGGTAAAGGAGGCGGGAGCGTCGACGGGGGCGGACTGGACGGTAAGGGAGGAGACCAAGGAATCGGCTTGGAGGCTGGTGGCCGAAACGGTGACGACAACCGGGGCGAAGACCGGAGCTGGGGTGGCGGTGACAGGCGTGGTGACAGCAGGCGAAGCGGACTCAGGGACGAGCGGGGCGGCCGGGGCGTTTTCAACACGGGAGACCAAGGCGACCACGGTGGCAGGGGTGGCGGTGGAGACGGCGAGGGTGGCGGTGACTACGATGCCCCCGGTCTGGCGGACCGTGCCGGCGGAGGCTTGGAGCACGAGTTCGGACTCGGCGGCCACGGTGATGGCGGAAGCGCCGTCATTGAGGACCAAGTCGCCGGCCGAGGCACCGGCCGTCAGCTCGACGCGACTGGCGACGATGGAGCCGGTGGTGGCGGCGATGAAGTTGAGGATGACGGAACCGGAGCCGGAGGTGCCGGCGAGCAAGCGAACGGAGTCGGAGGCGTAGAGCCCGCGATTGACCACGATGTGGGTGGCGGCGCGCAGTTCGAGGCGAGCGGAGACGGCGTCCTGGTTGACGAAGCCATTGACGGTGATCTGGCCGGTGCGGGCGACGAAGGTGACGGAGGTGGCGCGGGTATCGATGTCGATGTTGCGGGTAATCGTGACGGAGCCGCCGGTGACGGTGGTGGGGTTGACGAAGGAGGCTTCGCCGGCGAGGAGGCCGAGGCGACCGACGAGGACGGCGCCGGTGCCGGAAGTGGAGTCGCCGATGAGGATGGAGGCGAAGCCGGAACCGATGGCGGCCAAATCGGAGGCGGAGAGGCGGAGGGCGGTGGCGGGGGCGCCGACCACGCTGGCACCGAGGGCGATGGCGCGGGTGGAATCGAAGGCGCGGAGGTTGAGGGTGGCGGCGGCGGTGGTGGCGGTGACGGGGCCGAGGAGGTCGATCTGGTTGGCGACCAAGGAGGCACCGCCGGAGCCGACGGCGAGGGAGGCGACGGTGAGCAGTCCGTTGGAGAGGGTGGAGACGAGCAGGGCGGAGCCGGCGCGGTTGGCGGTGCCGGAGAGGGCGAGGTTGCCGGCGGAGCGGACGTCGAGGGCGGCGGCGGTGACGTTGGCGGCGAAGGTGGCGGTGCCGGCGTTGCGGATGCGGATCTGGCCGCCGACGGTGACGGAGCCGAGGAAGGTGAGCTGGGTGGCGGCGTCGATGATGAGATCGCC
>JAIXRU010000072.1 GCA_027485045.1 Opitutaceae bacterium
CATCAAACGTTCCCTCTACAAAGAGTTCGACCCCATCTACGGCTCCATTCCCGGCACCACCAAAACAGGCAACTACTGCTACATCACCGCCCGGGTGGAAATCTCCATGCCCGCCTCCGGTTCCCAAGCCGGCGTCCAACCCGTCCGCCTCGGCCGTCGCTTCGTAAACTCCAACACCTCCGTCTTTCAATACAGTCTCTTTTACGAAGGCGACCTGGAGCTAAACCCCGGTATCAGCATCGTCGTAAATGGCGACGTTTACTCCAGCGGCGATATCTACATGGGCCCCGCATCTGGTCGCGTTCTTACAGTCAGCGACACTGTGCGCATGCTCGGCTCCAAGCGCTTCAACGTCGATGCCGATGGCAACACCCTTTACTACAACCCCGACGCCGGCACCGCTCCCACCGCCCTTGTAGCCCCCGTCTTTGCCAACGGCACCGGTACCCCCGGCACCCAGCTTGAGACCCTCGACCAACCCGAAAACTTACTCGGCGGCATTAACGTCACCACCGTAGCCTCCGACACCTCAGTCACTATCGCTGGCAGTCCCCGCGGCCCCAAGCTCTTCGGCCCCGCCGGTCGCCTCGACCCTACTGTCTGGACCGCAGAAGAATGGGCGACCGCAATAAGCAACGTAAACCGCTCCATGCTCGTACCCCCTCCCGACTTGCTCCTCCCGGGCGACACCGGCACCACCCTTAAAAACGCCAACGAATACCCCAATCTCACCGCCGAAGCCGCAGACCAACCGCAAATCGCCCCTCGCCGCACCTACAACCGCGCCGGCATCATAATCGACATCACCGACACCGGTACCGCCGCCACCCCCACTATCTACGCCCGCCAAGTCGACAACACCCTCGTCGATCGCACTTCCGCCTACATCACTATCCTTACTGATTTCGACGCCTCTCCGTCTGCAACAGCTTATGCTAAAAATGTTTATGATAAGCGTGAAGGCCGAAACATCCGCGTTACCGAGCTCAACATTGCTACCTTGGCTGCCCTCCTCGACGCCGACGTCACCCTACCTTGCAACGGTCTGATTTACGTCAATTTCCGTAATAGCACGTCCGACGCGCCTTCAGCCCTGCGCCTTATTAACGGCGCCGCTCTACCCGTTTTTGGTAAAACCTCGTCCGATAACACCCTACGTTGGCGTATCCCGAGCACCAGCGTGATCACCTCTCAAGGGGTATCTTTCGCCACCAACGCCGGTCTTTACGTCAAAGGTCATTTCAACACCCAGCGATGCACCCTGACCGACGATCAAACCGCCGTCGTCTCAGCCATGCTCATGGGCGATGCCATAACTGCACTATCATATTCTTGGACTGACACTGACGCTACCTCCGCCATGAGCACCTCCCCTTCTGATGTGCGCGTGGCCAACGTAGTCGATGCGCCGGAGACGACTGCCACCACCGAATCCACCACCGACATGAGGATAAACGCCGGGCTGATAACTGGTAGCGTAGCCTCTGCCGGTGGCGTCACCTCCGGCGGTGCGCAAAATCTCGTTCGCTACCTCGAAGACTGGCGCGGAAAATCCGTCAGTTTCAACGGCTCCGTCGGCCGCATTTTTAACTGCTCCCACTTTACCCGCCCATTTCAACAACCAGGTGGTGGCGGCGATGTTTACTTCAGCCCCATTCGCAACTACGCCTACGACGCCAACCTCGCCAAGTTCTCCCCCGTCGGCAACCCCACCACCACCGAGTTCAGCCGAGGCAACTTGTTCTACTGGTAGCACATGGTCCCCGCCTCCCCGCTCCCGAATACCCCGGACAGTTACTTCGGTGCCCTCGATGCCCCCTTCGTCGCCCCCCGCGTCCACCGCCTGATCCGCCTAGGCCTGCTCGACCCCGCCACCCTAGCCGCCCCCGCCCCCGCGCCCGACCCCGACCTCACCGCCATCATCCCCGCCCGCAACGAGGCCGAAACCATCGCCGCCGTCGTCCAAGCCTGCCGCGAACACGCCGCCCACGTCATCGTCATCGACGGCTCCTCCACCGACGCCACCCCCGCCGCCGCCGCCGCCGCCGGAGCCCGCGTCCTCCGCGACCACGGCCAGGGCAAAGGCGCCGCCCTCATCCAGGCCGCCGCCGCCGTCACCACCCCCTACCTCGTCTTCGTCGATGCCGACGGCTCCCACGACCCCATCGACATCCCCCGCCTCGTCGCCCCCCTCCGCGCCAACCAAGCCGACCACGTCGGCGGCTCCCGCCTCCTCGGCGGCTCCGACGAACTGCACGGCGGCGGCGACGAATTCCTGCGCCTCGCCGGCTCCGCCTTCATTACCTACCTTATCAACCTCCGCTTCGGCTCCCGCCTCTCCGACTCCCAAAACGGCTTCCGCGCCCTGCGCACCGACCTCTTCCACTCGCTCCGCCTTCGTTCCCGCCACACCACCATCGAGATGGAAATGATCATGGCCACCCTCGCCCGCGGAGCCCGCCTCGCCGAGGTCCCCACCCACGAACGCGCCCGCACCGCCGGTTACTCCAAAATCTCCCTCGCCTCCCCCCTCACCTGGCTGAGCTACGGCTCCTACCTCGTGCGCGGCCTCTGCTCCCGCCGCACCGCCCCCGCCGTATGAGCGCAGCCCCCGCAGCCCTCATCGGCGTCTGGGACGGACACGATGCCGGTGCCGCCCTCCTCCTCGACGGCCGCGTCGCCCTCGCCCTCAACGAAGAACGTCTCAGCGGCCGCAAACTCGACGTCGGCCTGCCCGTCCGCGCCATCGCCGCCCTCCGCGCCGCCGCCGGCGACCGTCCCCTCCACTGGGCCGTCACCACGTCCGACCCCGCCAAAACCCTCACCCGCCTCATCCCCGCCCTCAAAGAGCGCTACTACCGCCAGCGCCGCCGCCTCGCCCCCCCAGGCCCGCTCCACGGCCTCACCCACTACGCCAAATACCACCTCACCCAGTGGCCGCCCTGTGACCCGCTCCGCGCCTGGACCCGCCGCCACTTCGCCCGCGTCCTCGCCGCCGACCCCGCCAACGTCCACCTCGTCGAGCATCACGAAGCTCACGCCGCCTCCGCCCTTTTCTGGCCCACTTGGCAACGCGACGTGCTCGCCGTCACCCTCGATGGCATCGGCGACGGCGAATCCGGCTCCGTCTGGCACTGGTCTCCGCAAACCCGCACCTTAAAAAAACTCCTAGGCGTCGGCGGCGCGCACTCCCTCGGCCTCTTCTTCGAACACGTCACCCACGAGCTCCATATGCGCCCGCTCGAGGACGAGCGCAAGGTCATGGCCCTCGCCACCTTCGCCGCCGAAACCCCCGGAAAGAAAAACGTCTTCCTGTCTTGGTTTAAGCTCGCCCCCGGCCCCGACGGCCTGCCCCGCCTCACCTGCGCCATCCGCCCCAGCGCCATGGCCCGCGCCGTGCGCGATCTCGTCTGGTGCCACCCGCGCGAACAACTCTGCCGCATGGCCCAGGACGTCCTCGAAACCCTCGTCCCCGCCTACTTCGCAGCCCTCGCCCGCGCCACCGGCTGCGCCGACTTCGCCTACTCCGGCGGCGTCGCCTCCAACATCAAGGTCAACCGCCTCCTCCGCCTCACGCCCGGCATCGAACGCCTCGAAATCTGCCCCGCCATGGGCGACGGCGGCCTCGCCCTCGGCGCCGCCCAGACCGCCTGGTTCCGCCTCACCGGCCAGCCGCCCGCCCCCTTCACCGATTTCCGCCTCGGACCCGACCACGGCGACCTCGGCGCCGACGCCGAAGCCCTCGCCCGCCCGCTGGCCGCCACCTGCACCCGCCCCGCCGATGTGCCCGCCGCCGTCGCCGATCTCGTCGCCGCCGGCGAGGTCGTCATGTGGGCCCAAGGCCGCATGGAGCTCGGCGCCCGCGCCCTCGGCGCCCGCAGCATCGTCGCCCGCGCCGACAGCATCGCCGCCCGCGACGACCTCAACCTCCGCCTCAAACGCCGCGTCTGGTTCCAACCCTTTTGCCCCAGTCTGCTCGCCGAGGAAGCCCCTCGCCTGCTCGCCGATTACCGCGACGCCCGCGACCTGAACCAGCACATGACCACCGGCTTCCAGACCACCCCCGCCGGCCGCGCCGCCCTCGCCGGGGCCATCGGCACCGACGGCTCCTGCCGCCCGCAACTCGTGCCCCCCGAGGCCACCGGCCCCTGGCGCAGCCTGCTCGAAGGCGTGCGCGCCCGCACCGGCACCGGCGCGGTCATCAACACTAGTCTTAATCTCCACGGCGCGCCCATGCCCGACCTCCCCGCCGACATCGTCGCCGCCTGGCACGAGAGCGGCGTGCGCCACCTTGCCCTCGGCTCCGCGTTGCTTAGCAAAGCCTCCCGCCCGTGACCATTCCCCGCCTCCTCCTTTCGCAACGCTTCTACTGGCTCCTCGCCGCCGTCCTCACCCTGTCCGCCACCGCGTACTGGGCCCGGGGCATGATCGCCACCAACGACCCCGACGCGCTCCTCCATCACGCCGGCTCGTTCACCGTCTGGGGCATGCACGCCTGCGTCATCGCCATCGTAGCCGGGCTCGGCTCCCTCGCCCCCACTATCCGCCGCCTGCTCGGCGACCGCCGCCTGCTCATCGCCCTCGGTTTCGTTGTCCTCGGCTATCTCGCCTGCGGCCTCGCCCCGCGCCTGAACCGCATCCTTTTCGACGAACACATCTACATGCAGATCGGCCAGACCCTCGCCCACACCGGCCGGGCCGAATGCGCCAGCTACGCCCGCACCGAATACGGCAACTTCGACCTCGTCGACGGCTGGGTCAACAAACAGCCCAACGGCCTGCCCTACCTCCACGCTCTCGTCTATCGCGTCTTTGGCGCTTCCGTCGCCGTCTCCCACCAGCTCAACCGCGTCGTCATCGGTCTCGCCGCCGCCGCCCTCTACCTCGCTCTTGCCCTCGCCCCGTGGCGGCTGCCCAAGGGCACCGCCGCCGCCGCCGCCGCCCTCTTTCTCTTCACCCCGCTGGTGCCTTGGTGGGGCCACACCACCGCCGTCGAGCCCGCTGCTGCCGCCACCGCCATCCTCGCCTTCCTCGCCGCCGTGCTCTACCTACGTCTCCGCGATCCCGATACGATTCAGGGCTCGGTCGCCAGCTCGCTCTTCCTCGCCGGAGCCACCGCCTTCGCCGCCTACTTCCGCCCCGAGTCACTTCTCGTTTTCCCCCTCGTGGCCGCCGTGCTCTGGTCCGAGGAGGATCGCTTTATGAAGGACTTTTTCGCCTGGGCCGCCCTCGCCCTTGCCCTCGCCCTCATCCTGCCCAACTCCCTCCAGCTCTTCGCCGTGCGCAACGAAAACTGGGGCGCGACCGACGGACGCCGTTTCGACTTCGCCTTCATCGCGCAAAACTTCCGCAGCAACGCCGGTTACTTTTTTACCTCAACCTGGTTCCCCCTCGCCGGCACCGGGCTCGCCCTGCTCGGCTACGCCTGGCTGCTCGGTCAACGTCTCGCCACCGCCGTCGTTCTCACCGTCTGGTTCGCCCTCTCCTGGGGCATCTTCGTGCTCTTCTACGCCGGCGGCTATCACTACGGCGCCAGCTCCCGCTACGCCGTTGTCTCCTGCGCTCCGGTCGCCTTCGCCATGGGCGTCGGCCTCGCCTGGCTGCTCCCCGCCCTGCGCCGCCGTCCGCTCGTCGGCTACGCCTGCGCCGCCATTTTTCTCCTGAACTGGACCAGCACCTTTGTTTACGCCCCCACCGAAACCCGCGAGGCCGCCGCCGCCCGCGAGGACGTCCGCTTCATCGAGCAACAGGCCGCCCGCCTGCCCCACGCCGCCCTCGTGCTCTCCCGCGCCCCCACTGCCTGGCTGCTCGAAGGCCGCAACGCCACCGACCTCCACGCCATCCAAGGCCAGCTCGAAACCGGCCTGCGCGAGCTCGTCCGCCAATACCCCGGCGGCATCTACCTCCACTTCGGTTATTGGGACAACTGCGAGCCCGCCATGGCCCGCGACTTCGCCCGTCTCATCACCCTGACCGAAGCCTCCGAAATCGCCCGTCGCCCCTGCCAGGAACACATCTTCGCCCTCTACCGCCTCGACACCCCCGCCGGCCTCGAACGCTTCGGCGGCCCCCCGCCCGCCGAACCCGACCGCATCGAACGCCTCGACGCCCTCCTCGCCCGCACCCGCCAGGAATTGCTCGCCCCCGCCCCCGCCCCCGCCCCTGACCCGGCCCCGTCCGCACCGTCGCCGTGAAACCCGTTTACGCCTGGTCCCGCCTCTTCGCCCGCACCGCCGCCGCCGCCCTCGGCCGCGAGGGCCGCCCGACCAAGCTCAACTTCGTCGTCACCAAACGCTGCCACTCCCGCTGCGTTTACTGCGACATCTGGAAAATCAAGGACACCCCCGGCGCGCTCGACGCCGAGCTCACCCTCGACGAGATCCGCGCCCTCGCCGTCGCCAACCCCTACTTCCAGTGGATAGACTTCACCGGCGGCGAGCCCACCGACCGCCCCGATTTTGTCTCCGTAGTCCAAGCCTTCGCCGCCGCCTCGCCTCACCTGCTGCTCGTTCACTTCCCCACCAACGGCATCGCCACCAAACGCATCGTGGAAATCGTCTCCGAGCTGCGTCGAACGGTGCGCGCCCGGCTCGTCGTCACCGTATCCATCGACGGACCACCCGAGCTCAACGACCGACTGCGCGGCATCCGCCACGATTTCGCCCACGCGGTGGACACCTACGCCGCGCTCCGCCCCTTGCTCGGCCCGGAAAATGTCTTCGTCGGCATGACCCTCCACGGTCACTCCGGCTCCACCGGTCGCACCACGACCACCCTGGTCGAAGAAACCCACTCCGCGATCAACGCCGCCCTCGCCGACCGCCAGTCCGCGCCCTTCGCCTGGACCGACCTCCACCTCAACATCCCCCACCTTTCCCAGCATTACTACGGCAACCAGGCCGCCTCGGAACGCGACGACTTCGGCGGCCCCGCCCACCGCGCCGAGGTAGCCGACGCCCTTCGCGCCGCCGCCTCCCGCGCTGAGTCGCACGGCTCCCTCGTCATGCGCACCCTCGAACGCATCTACCGCGCCGAGGCCGCCCACTACCTCGCCCACGGCGATACCCGCATCGGCTGCGCCGCCCTGCTTTCCACTCTCTACCTCTCGGAAAAAGGCGAGGTTTACCCCTGCACCATCTGGGACCGTCCGCTGGGTAACGTGCGCAACCACGGCTTCGACTTGCTCCCCATTCTGCAAGCCGCCCGCCAGTCCGGCGTCCGTCAGGCCATCGCCGAACACAAATGCCCGCGCTGCTGGACGCCCTGCGAGGCCTACCCCGCCATCGGAGCCTCGCCCTTGCGCTCCGTCCGCACCTTGCTCGCCTCTTGATCCGCCGCCTCCCTATTTCCTCATGAAGCCCGAACCCAACCCGGTAAACGAAGCCCCGACCGACTGGCTGACCCAGATCGCCACGCTCACCGTGCCGCTCGCCGCGTTCCTCGGCTTCGCCATCCAGCTCATCCTCGCCAAACAACTCCTCCCGCTCTACGGCGGCAGCCCCGCCGTATGGCTCGGTTCCAGCATTTATTTTCAATTCACTCTGGTCGCTGGTTACGCCTGGGCGCTCTGGCTGCTCCGCCGCCCCGTGCGCACCCAGGCTTGGTCCTGCGCCGTTCTCGCCGTGATCGCCGCCCTCACGTTTCACCTGCCGCAAAGCGCGGTCAACAACCCCACCATCGGTTGGGTCGTCCTGCGCCTCGCCCTCAGCTCCCTGCCCGCCATGTTGCTGCTCTTCAGCGCCTCGCCCCTCCTCCACGGCTGGGTCGAACGCCGCGCCGGCACCCTGCCCTACCACCTCTACGCCCTGTCCAACGGCGGCAGTCTCCTCGCCCTGCTCGCCTACCCTTTCCTGATCGAGGCCAACCTCGATCTCGGCATCCAAGGCGGTCTCTGGCACACCCTGTTGTTTCTTACCGCCGCCCTCTTTGCCCTCGCCGCCCACCTGCTCTGGCGTCGCTCCGCCGCCTCACCCGTCTCGGCTGAATCCGAGCCCGCCGTCTTGCTCGCCTCTCCGTGGCCCCGCATGCTCGCTTGGTTCGCCCTCGGCGCTTTGGGCGTTTTTCACTCCCTCGGCGCGACCTACCAGCTCGCCGGCGAGATCGGCTCCATCCCGCTCGCCTGGTCCGGCCCGCTCGGCCTTTACCTGCTCGGCTTCGCCTGCGCCTTTTCCGGCCGCTGGACCGCCACCCTGACCCGCCTCCTGATCGCGTTGCTCGCGCTCAGCCTCACCGGCTACATGTTGGTCAAAGGCTTCACCCCCGCCACCATCGCCGGCGCACGCCTCGGCTGGCTGCTCGCCCTCGCCGCCGCCGGCGGCTTCCTCACCGCCGCCCTGCTTCATCATCTCAAACCAGACCGTCGCCCCGAGGTCTTTTACCTCCTGCTCGGCCTCGGCGGCGCGGCCGGCGGACTCGGCAGCACCTACCTCGTGCCGTGGCTCTTCCCCATCCCCATCGAGCTGGCCTTCACCTCGCTCGCCCTGCTCCTCGCCGGACTCGGCTGGATGTTGCACGAAACCCACCTCGGCCGCGGCCTCACCCTCGCCGTCGTCGTCGCCACCCCCATCCTCGGCATCGGCTACCACCAACTCGCCCAACGCTCCCCCGAACTGCACGCCCTCCACCTCCGCGACAGCAATGGCAGTATACTCCTCGAAGCCTCCCCCCAGGGCGTCGTTCTCTCCAGCGAAACCACCACCCACGGCTCGCAACTCACCGCCGACGCCACCGCCCGTAAACGCCCCACCACCTACTACAGCGAAAGCAGCGGCGTCGGACGCACCCTGACAAAACTCCAAGCCGAACGCCCCGCCCTCCGCTACGGCGTGATCGGCCTCGGAGCCGGCACCCTCGCCACCTACGCCCGCCCCACCGACATCTGCGACTTCTGGGACATCGACCCCAAATCCCTCCGCGTCGCCCGCGAGTTTTTCTCCTACCTCGGCGACGCCTCCGGCAAAATAAACGTCCACCTCCAGGACGGCCGCAAAGCCCTCGAAGCCTCCACCGACGCCTACGACGTCATCGTGCTCGACGCCTTCTCCGGCGACTACATCCCCGCCCACCTCGTCACCCGCGAGGCTCTCGACATTTATTTTAAACGCCTCCGGGACCGCGATGGCCGACTCGTCATCCACATTTCCAGCCGGTTCTCCGATTATTACCCCATCGTCGCCGCCACCGCCCGCACCCTCGGCATCGCCACGATCAAGGTGAGCACAGACATCACCGGGGCTTCCGAAACCGAAGACTGGGACGCAGCCCGCACCGATTACCTCGTGCTCTGCCGCCCCCGCTTTATCCGGGAGACCCTGGCTTGGTTCCCCGCCACCGAAGCCGAGGGCCGCGTCACCCGTGTCGTCTTACATCAAAATACGCCGGACATAAACCCCGCCCACATCTGGACCGATCAACGCAACGCCAGTATTAACGTGCTAAAAATAAATCAGCTCCTGCAACCCCAGTAAGCCCAAGAGCCCCCGCCATCCCGACCCAAGCGCCCCGTCCCTGACCCATTTCCCATGCCGGGCTATTGCCAACTTCTGCTCACGCTCTACTTGGCGTTCATCGTCCAATCCCGGTTCGTTTTCTTCCGAGATTTTCACGGCCTGCCTCGCGCCCTTTTCGCCCTCGGCCTCACTTTCTTCGCCGTCACTTGGGTTAACTTCCTCCTCTACGTCGTGCTCGGCTGGGGCTGGGCCTACGACCTCGCGACTTGGGGTGCCCTTATCTTCCCCATCCTTGCCTTCTGGTATTGCCCCGGCCCGGACAACACCGCCGCCCGCCACGGCTGCCTCCCAACCAGAGAGCAGTTCACTGCACTGTTCGCCATCAAGCGCTGGGACTTCGCCTTTCTCTTTTTCGCCCTGCTCGTCACCAGCCGTTTTTACGTGGGCATCTACACCGACCCCGACGGCACCACCTGGTCGAATTTCAACCTCGTCGACACCGCCTTTCACCTCTCCATCGCCAACAGCTTCCTCGCCGCCCCGCGCTTCCCCCCGGTCGACCTCAACGTCGCCGGCCTGCCGCTCAAGTATCACTTTCTTGGTGATTTCCCCCTCGCCCACTTCACCCGTTTCGGCCTCACCGCTCTGCACACCACCTGGCTGCTCAACTTTCTCAGCGCCTCCGCCCTGCTGGGCGCACTCTGGGCCACGTTCACCCACTGGCTCAAACTCCCCCCGCGCTGGGTGCTCCTCGCCGCCACCCTCTTCCTGTTCCTCAACCTGGCCATCATAAACCTGCTCCACTTTAGCTTTATCGAACCCGATTTTTTCAAAACCGGCCAACCCACCGAGAGCATCCTCTTTTTCCCGTATTTTAACTTCGAAAGCATCCTCAACAACCTGCTCGAACCCCAACGCGGCTTCCTCTTCAGCCTGCCTGCTATCCTCGCCGTCCTGCACATCGCCTTCGGCACCCGCGCCCCCTCCGATTCCTCGCCCCCCGCCCACACCTTGGGCGCCTTTGCGATCATCTGCCTGCTCCCCCTCGCCCACATCGTAGGCTTCCTCTTTCTCGCCCCCTGCCTCCTGCCCCGGCTTTACCAACACCGGCTCTGGCTCTTGCGCCAACTTCCCGTGCTCGCGGCCTTTTTTGCCCTCGGGCTAGCCCAGCTCGCCTACATCCAGTTTTACGGCCCGCCCCTGCAACCCGGCTACGCCGCCTGGGACGCCACCCAGCACCTGCCGCTCCACGCTTTTACCGTCGTTCCCGAGTACCTCCGTCGTCCCCTCTTCTGGCTGCTCATCAATGGCGACTTCCTCTTCTGGGGCACCCTCTTCGCCCTCCTCGCCCTCGTGCCCCGTTACCTCTTCAGAATCCGTAAGCCCGCCGCTGCGCCCTTGCTCGAATTTCTTGGCCAATGGAAAGTCTACCTCCTCCTCTGCATCGCCTGCTTCCTCTTGGTTAACTACTACCGTTACACCCTAAACTGGGGCGACAGTAACAAATTCGTCTTCTTTCTGAACCTCGGCCTCAGCCTCATCATCTCCCACGGCGCCGCCCAGTGGCGACTCGGTCCCGACGCCCTGCGCTCCCGTCTCCTCTGGCTCGGATTTTTCCTCTTGGCCTTCCTTCCCCCCGCCTACGATTTTTACGTCAAAAGCATCGTCCAAGGCAACCGCTCCAACCTGCTCTTCCACTCCCGCGCCCACTCCGCCTCAACCTGGATTCAACAAAACCTCCCGCCCGAGGCCCGCATCCTCACCGCCGCCGGTAGCGACGCCCACTTTATCACCTCCCTCGCCGCCCGCCCCACCCTCGCCGGCATCTACGCCTACACCAACCCCTACCTCGACCCCGCCCTCCCGCCCCTCATCCGCAAATTCTACGAAGAATGTGACCTCTCCCTCCTCTCCGAGTTCAAAACCGACTACGTTTGCCTCTCCACCCCGGAACGGAACCTCTACAAACTCTCCCCCCGGTGGAAAACCCTGACTGAAAACCCCGCGCTCCTAGCTTACAGCATCCAAGCCGACGACGACTACCACTCGGTTTACCTCTTCCACGCCTCCGCCCTACGCGCCCTGCCGCCCATCGAGACCGCCCCCCATGAATAGCGCCGCACCCGACACCCACGAGCCGCGCTTTCACATGGTAATTCCAGCCTACCGCGAAGCCCGCCGCCTGCCGCGCTACCTCGCCGAACTTTGCCCCCTGCTGCAAAAGTCCCCCCAGCCTGTCACTCTGCAGATCGTAGACGATGGCTCCCCACCCGCCGACCGCACCGCCCTGCAAACCGCCGTGGCGCCCTACCTGCAAAACTACCCCGACCTCCTCGCCCCCGTCCTTTACCTCCCCGCCAACCAAGGCAAAGGCGCCGCCATCAAGGCCGGTTGGCGCACCGCCCCCGCCGAAACCACCCACCTGGGCTTTACCGACGCCGACGGCGCCACCCCCGCCGCCGAAGTCCTGCGTCTTCTTAACTATTTATCAACTTTACCCGCTGCCTCCCGCAACCTAGCCCTCTTCGCCTCCCGCCAAGCCCTGCCCGGCAAAACCATCCAACGCTCGGCCCTCCGCCGTTTCACCGGCGACTGCTTTCGCTTCCTTACCGCAATAGTCCTTCGCCCCGGCATCAAAGACACGCAATGCGGCTTTAAAATCATTCCCCGCCAATCCTTTGTGCGCTTCGACCCCGAAATGCAGGAGTCCCGCTTTATCTTCGACCTCGAACTCCTATTGCTCCTCCGCCGCCACCACTACCCTATCGAAGAAATCCCCATCGACTGGAGCGACCAACCCGGCAGCCAAATGAACCTCTTACGCGACGCCCCCGGCATGGCCGCCCAACTCCTCCGCCTCCGCCGCCGCTTTCGTAACTAAATCAAAAACTGCTTAACGCCTTATAAATCGCGCCAGCGGACCTCCGACAAACTATGTCTTTAGCTCCAGAACGCTCATTCATCACCTCACCCTATGCCTACTGCCTCGGTGCCGTACTCATCGCCGCGTGCCTTCGACTCTGGCTGTTCAACGGCCTCTACGGTCATGACGACTGGGTCTACCTTTTCTACACCCGCAGTCACCTCAACGGCGACAATCACGAACTCGTAAACGTCATCTCCGGCCTGCGCTGGGGCGTCTGGCTACCGGTCGCCACCTTATTCAAACTTTTCGGTGTCCACTACTGGCTCACCTTTCTGCCCGGTTTCCTCGCCGGTCTGGCCTGCATCCCAATTGCGTACCTGATCGGTCTAAAAATCAGCGACTCCCACCACGTGGCTCGCTGGGCAGCCGCTGCCTTAATCATCAACCCAGTCGACTGGTTTGTCTCCACCACCTTCCGCGGCGATATCGAAATCTCCTTTTTCTCCGGCCTCATTCTGCTCGGCCTGGTATATTTGGAAACTAAGCCGGAACGATGCAGTCGAAGGCGAGCAACGAGGCGAGATGTCGAGCGCATTTCAGAGGCGAACGACCAAGGAATACTCGGAGAGTATTTTGCCGGGAGTGAGCCACTGAAAGGTGCC
>JAIXRU010000329.1 GCA_027485045.1 Opitutaceae bacterium
CCAGCTCGCCGTCCCCGATACGCGCATCCTGCCCATCGAGCTGGCGGCGACACCGCTGAAGGTCACTCCAGACCGCACGGACTGGACCTATGTCCGCGGTGCCGAGGCCAGCTTTCGCATCACTCTCGACCTCTCGCCTTATCCGGCGGAAGGCGTCCCTATCCGCTACAAACTCGGCCCGGAAATGCTCGAGGGCCCTGAAAAGACCGCCCTCGTTCCGGCCGGCGGTCTCGTTCTACCGGTGACGGCCCCGGCCGAGCCGGGCTTCGTGCGGTGCAGTGTCACCGCCACGATTGCAGACAAGCCCGTGACTGTGCTGGCGACCATGGGCTTCGCCCCCGAGCAGATCAAACCCACCCAGACCGAGCCGGCGGATTTCGACGCCTTCTGGGCGACGCAAAAAGCTGCTCTCGCCAAGGTCGAGCCCGACTACCGCCTCGAACCCGCGCCTGAGCTTTCCACGCCCACCGTTGAGTCGTTTTACCTAAGCTTTCAAAACGTAGGTGGTTGGCCGGGGCCGAGCAGAATTTACGGCGTACTCTGCGTGCCTCGGCGGGAAGGCACTTTCCCCGTCGTGCTGAGCCTGCCGGGTGCCGGCGTGCGACCCTACACCGGTAATCGCGGCATGGCGGAAAAAGGCGTGATCACGCTGCAAATCGGCATCCACGGCATCCCCGTTAATCTGCCCAAGGAGGCCTATGAAGGGCTCCATCGCGGAGCTCTGGACAACTACAACCGCTTCAACCTCGATAACCGCAACACCTACTACTACCGCCGCGTTTACCTCGGCTGCCTGCGCGCGGCCGACTACCTCACGACCCATCCGAAATGGGACAAGAAGAACCTCGTCGTCATGGGCGGCAGCCAGGGAGGCCAGCTCACGATCATGACCGCCGCGCTTGAGCCGCGTGTCACCGCGATCGCCGCCCTTTACCCTGCCTACAGTGACGTATCCGGCTATCTGCACGGACGAGCTGGCGGCTGGCCCGGTTTGTTCCGTCCCATCGCGGGCGGAAGAGTCAATGACGCTCCCGTGGAGCCCAAGCTCCTCACCTCGACTTATTACGACACCCTCAACTTCGCCCGCCGCCTGCGCGTGCCTGGAATCTACTTCCAAGGCTACAACGACGTCGTCTGCCCGCCGACGTCTGTGTTCGCCGTTTACAACGCCATCACCGCACCCAAGCAGCTCGTACTCGGCGTCGAGCACGGCCACGCTTGGTCTGCCACCCAGCAAGCTCCGATGGACTCCTGGGTTTACGACCACTTGGGCCTGCGCTGAACCGATCGTGCACACACCTGGCTAGCTGCCACCCATGACCACTCGTTCCGTCGTTCACACTCTATCGCTGGCGTTGGCCCTCTTTGGGCTGACTGGGTGCGGACCCGCTAAGCCGGGCGCGGGCGAGTTTCCCCGTGAGGAAACCCTGCTCCTTGGCATCGCATGGGGCGAGCCGACCTCCTTCAACCCGCTGCTCCAGAATCCGAACTGGCCGGCGGCCCAGAATATCACGGCGCTTTACCAGCCGCTCTTCTATTTCAATCAGGAGACCGGTGGTTTGGAGCCGCAACTGGCCGCCGCCTACCGGCAGTTTCCCGATCGTATCGAAGTGGACCTTCATCCCGGGGCGAAATGGAACGATGGAACTCCGGTGAACGCCAACGACGTAGTCTTCACCTACAACCGTCTCTACCGGATCGTGCCGGGCTTTCCAAGCTGGCAGTATCTCTCGGAGGTCCGGGTGCTCGATGCCGATGCAGCGCGGCCCTTGAAGGTAGCCTTCATGCTCCAGCCCGACAACGCGAACCCGCTGATGGTGCTGCAGTGGCTCACGCTCGATTTCATCCTGCCTGCGCACATCTGGGCTCCCGCGCTCGAGTCGTCGGGAGGAAGCTATGACGAGCTGGTCAAAAACAAGTTCGACCGCAATCCGGTCGGCTCCGGCCCCTACCGTCTGCATTCCTTTTCCGCCGAGAAAATCGTTTTGCAGCGGGACGACAACTACTGGGGCAATACGGCCTATTTCGAGGGTCGCCTGCCGGCACCGCGTTTCATCATCGCCCCGATTTACAAGAGTAACGACCACTACAGCATGGCCCTGCAACAGGGACGGATCGATGCAGCCAACACCTTCATCCCCCGCATCTGGCTGAAAGCCCGCAAAGGAGTGCGCACGTGGTTCGACGCGCCGCCCTATTTTCCGCCGGGCAGTATTCCCACCGCGCTCATCAACGTAAAACGCCCGCCACTGGACAACGTCCACTTGCGCCGGGCACTGGCGTTCGCGATCAATTACGACGACATCCGCGAACTGGCGGTCTCCGGCTACAGCCTGCCTTTCGAGCCTGGCCTCATCCTGCCCTTCGGTCCGGAGCGACGTTACTTTTCTCAGGAAGATGCGTTGAATTATGGCACGCGCTTTGATCCGCAGCGGGCGAAGGACGAACTCAAGGCCGGAGGGTTCACCCCCGTCTTCCAGGATGGAGAACTGCTCGAACTCCGCGACCGGGAGGGGAAACGTGTACCGACTATGTTTGTCCAGTCTCCTACGGGTTGGAGCGACTGGGAATCCATCGTTCGCATCATGGTCCGGGGCATGCGCGAAGCGGGCATAGATGTGCGTGAACGCTTCGTGGATGCCACGACCTATTACCGTGCCCTGCCGGTCGGGGACTTCGATCTCATCCTCACCATTCCGTCGCAAATCTCCACCCCCGCTGAACCGTGGTCACGCTTCAAGGCCATCGTGGACTCCGGAGACTGGGCGCCGCTTGGCGAGCGCGCTTATAGCAACATGGGCCGGTTTAATCAGCGGGGCTCGCCGGACTATGTGCCGAGGATCGACGCGTTGCTCTCGCGCATCCCGCTGGTCACGGACGAAGCCGAACTCACCTCGCTCTACCGAGAGTTAAACCGCCTCTGCATGGAGCTGCAGCCCGCCCTGCCACTCGTATATCGGCCCAAGACTTTCTACGCATTCACCTCCAAAACCTGGCAGGGCTTCCCCACCAGCAAGGACCCCTTCCTGCCGCCCAACATTCCCACCGAGGGCCCGGGAACGCGCATCCTCTGGAACCTCCGTCCAACGCCTCCCCGCTGATCCGAACATGTTAACGCACCACCCCACTTTTCGCTACATCGCAGGTCGAACCGGCTGGTATCTGCTCACCTTCTTTGTTGCCGTTGTTATCAACTTCTGGTTACCGCGCCTGGGCGACGCCAACCCGGTGGACACCCTCATGGCCAAGGCCTCCGGCAGCATGGACGCCAAGTCGGCCCGGGAAAAAGAGGAGGGCTACCTGAAGGATTTCGGCTTGGTGCAGACGGACGGGACGGGCGGGATTATGCGCGACGAAAACGGGGTTCCTTTGCCCACTTCGATCCTGTCGCAGTTTATCCGTTACGTAGGCATGAGCATCCAGGGCGATTTCGGCACCTCCATCATTCAGCACCCG
>JAIXRU010000253.1 GCA_027485045.1 Opitutaceae bacterium
GTCGTGCTTACGGTAATCTTTGATCAGTTCCGTTGTGATGACCGGCGTTTCCATGCCGGACACTTTATCACTATGACCATGCCACGCCTAGTAGGTCTCCGGCCGGACGCTTACAATTATATTCCCGATGCGGGCACTGATGCTGCATACGTAGCTGCGATTAATAATATCGGCGGCGGGTTTAACTCCGTTCGTCCAAAGGGCACGCCAGTGAAACTCAACCGCCGCGTGCGTCTTCTCGCGCCAGGAGATGATTCCTATGGTAAAAACGTAACCGCCCAAGTAATCCAAACCGTCAAACTAGCCGGTGACGCCAAGTTGGTTAACAATACCTTCTTCAATTACATCGATCGCGATACTTTCTCATCGTATTATTACAACTCAGTCCATCGCGATAACTGGGGACTGGAGAACCGCTTTCAATACGAGAATACATTCGAAACCGGTTCACTCGAAAACAAAGTCGCCGCTGGCTTCGGACTGCGTCGCCAAGAAGTCTGGGCAGTGGACGATTTCTGGCATGAGCCGGTCAACTCCTTCGACCTGACGCGCAACGCGAATTTAAATCGTGTTCCAGCCTCAGCATTCGGTGATTTTAACGCCGCCCAGCCCCCGTTTAATAATTTTAATCCCGCCCTGCCGATCCCCGGTTACGGCCCTCGCGGCAGTTTGCCGACACGCTACGCAACCCCGGGCGCAACCTATGGTTTCGATCCCGCCTCGGGCAACGTGTACCTTTACGATGATCTCAGCAGCAACGACTCAAAACTGAGCCAGGTCTCGCCATTTTATCAGCACGACCTCATCATCAGCGAGAAGTTCAGTGTATTGGGTGGTGCTCGCGCCGACATTCTCTATGTTGAGAACACCGATCCACTCCCTCCGCCCGGATACACCGCAGCTTCAGACGATATCACGGTTGTCATGCCCAGTGGCAATCTAAGCTTCGTCTACAAACCCGTGCAGAGAGTCAGCACTTACTACACTTTTGCCTACACCGCTACAAACCGCGCAGGTCCTCTTGGAGGCGGCTACACCTTCACTCCCGTCGCTTGGGGTGGCGACGGTCGCACCTTCACCAAGGAATACTTCCAGCAGGATAACTATCTAAACGAAGTAGGGTCCAAAGTTTCATTCCTGAACAATACGCTGTTTGTAGGGGCGGCAGTTTATGCCCAAACCCAGTTTGATAATGATAATGGCGGACTAAATCGTTGGAAAAAAGCCCGAGGCTTTGAGATCGAGGCAAATTATCAACCAAGCAAGAATCTGTTCCTGACGACCTCCTATAGCTACATCGATTCCCAACAGAGATATGCCGGGTTTCTCGCTGACTCAACCTCGTATGATAAACGCGCGGTTGGAGCACCAACACCCGATTTCCCGACGATCACGTCTTCGTTTCAACAGCCCGGTATTCCCGAGCATTTGATAAACGCCCTCGCCTCTTACAAATTCAACTCTGGCTTCTCGTTTAGCTTAGGAGCCGTAGTCACTGGTCCGATGCTTACCAGTCAAGTGGGTACCGGAGTCGTGGGAACCACTCCTGTAGCATTCACTGCTAATGAGATCCCGTGGCAGATCACGGTGGATGGCAGTGTTGGCTACGCTTGGAAAAGATGGTCCAGCAAACTTATGGTGCGCAATCTCACCGACGAAGAAAACTGGTCTTCGCCAAATCCTGGCTATGGCAACGGTTCTATCAATGCCGACCCTGAGCGGACTTACGAACTGACGCTTGCCTACAAGTTCTAAGCTTCGTTCCTGCACTACCGCCTGAGCGCCATCGCCGCCGCCCCGCAACGGGCGGCGGCTTTTTTTGACCGTGCCGCCGTCCCCTTCACCACCACCCAAGCCATCGATCACCCAAAGCCCTCAACTCCACGCTTGGCCGCGCCGCGCGCACCACCCAAGTTAATCCGCCCCGTGTCCCTCCGCATGTCTTCACCCGTCTCGTCTCTCCCCGCGCCCCACACAAAAACGCCCTTTTTCGGTGCCGCCGCCTTTTTTGGCGCACTGGCTGGCTTCATCGCCTGGCTCGCCATCAAACCGCTGGGCGCAGCCGAACTGCTCGGCATCGCCGCCTGCTCCGCCGCCGCCGGGGCCGTCGCCGCCATCCCCTTTGCGGTTGATTTCGCCCGCCGCCTCCAGCCCGCTCCGCCCCAGGTCTGCGCCGAGACCCTCGCCGCTCGCGTCTCCGAACTTTTGGACGAAAAACGCCAAACTGAAATCCGCTCCGCCCTCGCCGCCACCCCGCCCCGCGTGATCGATAGCGACACCGTCGCCGCCCCCGCCGGCACCAAACCCCGCCTCGGTCGCGGCCTCCTCGGCCTCATGCACGCCCCCGGCGCCATCAGCCCGCCCGCCTCCACCACGCCGCCACCCGGCGATTGATATGAAAGCCCCGCGTGTCTCCGCCGCCAGTCCCCGCGCCGCCAAAGCGGAACACCCGCTCGAATGGCTGGCCGACCCGCTGCGCGACGAGCCCTCCTTCGTCTTAAAATCCTGGTTCGGCGGGCGCACCCTGATGCTCCACGGCCTGCACACCCTCTTCCTCACCACCCAAGGCGAACCCTGGCAGGGCGTGCTCGTCTGCACCTTTCACGAACACCAGCCGTCCCTGCTCGCCGAGTTCCCCGCACTACGCCAACACCCGGTTTTGAAAAAATGGCTCTACCTGCCCGAGAGCGCCGAAACCTTTGAACGCGATGCCCGCCGGCTCGTGATGCTCGCCCAAACGCGCGATCCGCGCGTCGGCATCCCTCCTTCGCCCAAAAAGAAAAAAGCCGCCGCCAAACCCCTCCGCTTCGGCGACCCGCTGTAGTGCGTGTTTTCAAGAAAAGCCGATGATTCGTGAGAGGGAAACCGTACTTGGCCAAGCATACCGAGGCGGCGGTGTCCAGCGGGCCATGCCGTCGAGGGCAACCCCGGCCCAGCGCCCTTTTCCCCTCGCTCGCAGAGCGCCAGCGATGGTCTGATTGATTTACCAAGCACGGCCTTTGCAACCGCGCACTTAAATCTACCCCATGAACGACATTACCCTGCTGCTGGAATCCGTAAGTCGCGGGCAACAGACCGCGTCGAACGAACTCCTGCCCTTGGTGTATGACGAACTTCGCCACCTTGCCGCCGCCCGCATGGCCCGCGAATCCGCCGGTCACACGCTACAACCCACCGCCTTGGTTCACGAGGCGTGGATACGTTTGGTGAAGCCCGGCGATCGCCACTGGAACAATCGCGCCCATTTCTTCCGCGCCGCCGCCCAGGCCATGCGCCGCATCCTCGTTGATCGCGCCCGTCTCAAATCCAGCATCAAACGTGGCGCCAACCCGGAGCGTCTCGATTTCGAGGCGCTCTCTCTGGCCGAAACCACGCCCGACGACCGCGTGATGCTCGTGGACGATGCACTATCGCAGCTTGAACAACAAGACCCCGACAGCGGGCGTATCGTCACGCTGAAGTTTTTCGGTGGCTTTACCAACCGCGAGATTGCCGAAAACCTGGGCGTGACCGAACGCACCGTCGAACGCCAGTGGGCCTACGCGCGCGCTTGTCTTTTGGAATTCATGCGCACCTCGGATCAGCCCAAACCCGTTTTTTCGCCGCACCAGAAGTGACCCATCGTCCGCCCTCCTAACCGTTTTTAACGCATGGCCGACCACTCCCGAGAAATCGAAAAAGCGCTCTTCGAGGCCTCACTCAACCTAACCGATCAAGGCCTGCGCGCCGCGTTTCTGGCTCAATCTTGCGGAGCGAACATAGCCCTGCGTGACCGTCTCGATCGCCTGCTCGCCAACTCTGCGCTCGCCGATGAATTCTTCGATCTTCCGCCTCCGCCCATCGACGAACTGCTCCCGGCTGTGCCGTCCGCAAACACCTCTTTCGCCATCGCAGGCACAAGCGATTCCCCTGACTGCGATCCGCCCGAGGACCCCCTAATCCGCATCGGTCGCTACCAGTTGATAAAGCGGATCGGCGAGGGCGGCTGCGGCGTCGTTTACCTCGCCGAGCAGCAAGAGCCCGTGAAACGACGCGTCGCACTGAAAATTATCCGCCTCGGCATGGACACCGAGCGGGTAATCGCCCGCTTCGAACTTGAGCGGCAGGCGCTTGCCTTGATGAACCACCCGCATGTCGCTCAAGTGCTAGATGCCGGTGCCACCGAGACTGGCCGGCCTTACTTCGTCATGGAACTGGTGGAAGGCTCGCGCATCACCGACTATTGCGACGAACTTCGCCTCAGCACACATGCGCGAATCAAGCTGTTCATAAAAGTGTGCGGCGCCATCCAACACGCCCACCAAAAGGGAGTGCTCCACCGCGACATTAAACCGTCCAACGTACTGATCGCCACCCAGGCGGATACTGCGTCCGTGCCCAAGGTCATCGACTTCGGCATCGCCAAGGCCATCACCGGCCTGCCCTCCACCGAAGCCACGTTCATCGACGGCGAGCAGTTTATCGGCACGCCGGCCTACATGAGCCCCGAGCAAGCCGAGTCCGGTCGTATCGACGTGGATACACGAGCCGATATCTACAGCCTCGGGGCCTTGCTTTACGAACTGCTTACCGGCCGGCCGCCCTTCGACTCGAAAATCCTCTTGGACTCCGGCTTGGAAAACCTCCGCCGCACCTTGCGCGAGACCGACCCGCCTCGTCCATCGCGCCTCCTGCGCTCGCTCGATCCCGGAACACTGGAACGTCTCGCCTTCCGACACCAAAGCGAACCCGAAGCGTTGATCAAAACCCTCAAACGCGATCTCGACTGGATCGTCGTCCGCGCCCTGGAAAAAGACCGCTCGCGCCGCTACGTCACCGTGAACGCGCTCGCCCTGGATCTCTCCCGTTTTCTGCGCGACGAGCCGGTAGATGCCCGCCCGCCCGCTCGCTCCTACCGCCTGCGCAAACTCGTTCGGCGCAACCGCGTTGTCTTCGCCGCCACCGCCGCCGTTGCCCTCGCCTTGCTCGCCGGCTTGGGCACTTCGACCGTGCTCTTTCTTCGTGAACGCGAAGCGCTGCGCCAGCAGACGCTGCTTCGCCGCCAAGCCGAGACGACGGAGCAGTTGACCCGCGCCGCCTTCCTCACCCGCGAAGGCGGCTTCGAGGCCGCCGCCCGCGTGCTCGACGCCGTGCCGCGCCCATTCGCCCAGCCTTCGTTCGATGGCGTCATCGCCTTCCGCGCCGTAGGCGACTGGCTCGCCGCGCAACGCCGCTGGGCCGAGGCTGCCGAGCGTTTCAAGGTGGCTCTAGAAATCGGCCGGCTCGACACCTGGGGACCCGTCACGATTGACCATCAATCCTACGGCGTC
This sequence comes from Opitutaceae bacterium, assembly GCA_027485045.1. Lineage (GTDB taxonomy): Bacteria > Verrucomicrobiota > Verrucomicrobiia > Opitutales > Opitutaceae > IMCC26134_A. Next base: position 5,310 of record JAIXRU010000253.1, read on the forward strand.
GCCATGCTTTTGGCGGGTAACGAAGCCGGTTACACCACCTTCCGCCGCGATGCCGTGGGTCGGTTTAATCCCGCCAACAACAGCGACGCCGTGGCCCGCGTGCTTCAGACCTGCCTTCTTCGTCCGCTTGACGTCGGTCTGCGCGAACAACTGCTGCCCCTCGGCGCGCGCACCGAGTTCTGGTTCTCCAGCCTCAATCCGCGTCTTGCCACCGGTTGGGCGGTCATCCCAGTCAGCCTCTGGCGCTATCGTATGGGCGACTACGCCGAGGCCCGTAAAATCGCGATGTCCGGCTTCGATGCCGTTGACAACCAGAGTGCCCGCATCGCCACACTCCGGCTGATCCTCGCGCTCTGCGACCACCACGAAGGGCGGTCGGCCTCGGCAGCCGAACACCTCGTCGCGGCCCGCCAATCCATCGTCTATGCATTTGAGGGAGACCTCAGTCGCGGCAACAATAGCAGGGGCTACTGGCATGACTGGGCCTTCGCCCAAATTCTTCTTTCCGAAGTCGAACACGCCCTCCGCCCCCCTTCTTGAACGAAGCGTCCGATAAAATTCACCGCGCGGTTAAAATAATCTGTCGGGTTTAACCCGAGTATCACGCTTATGAAGGGTAGAGTCGTTACCCACGCCCCTTTCATCCCCTTCGTCGGCCCCTACCCTGTTCGCTGCTTTTAAAAGCACCCTCCCCATCCATGTCCCAGCCCACCTCCGCCAAACCCGCCGCCCGCCGCTCCCTTGCCCAAGAGGTCGGTCTCGCCCTGGTAGTCATCGTGCTCGCCACCATTCTCGCCGGATACGGCTGGCACGACGCCGCACCCGGCCGTCCCAACACCTTTCTTAACTTCGATAATCTCGTCGATGGCGTCGCCACGCCGATGTCCTACTACGCCATCATGGCCGTGGGCCTCACCGTCGTCATTATCACCGGCGGTATAGACATCTCCGTCGGCTCCATCATGGCCCTCGCCGCCCTTGGCGGTGCCACCGCGCTTCAAGGTCTCCCGCTCGACGCGCCAGCCTGGCAAGTCCTGCCCATCGCCTTTGCCGTCCCTTTGCTCATCGGCCTTGTCTGCGGGCTCGTCAACGGAGCCCTCATCGTCGGACTTAACCTCCACCCGTTCATCGTAACCCTCGGCACGATGAGTATTTTCCGCGGCCTCGCCAACGTCCTGCCCGCGCAAAAAACCCTGCCCGCCGCCGGCAAGCGCCTGCCCGAGGCGTTCACCACCGACTTCATGCGACTCGAGTTTTTCGGCATCCAGCCCCTGCCGCTGATCATCATGCTCGGCTGCGTCGCCATCGGCTGGTTTTACCTTCGCCTCATGATCGCCGGACGCGAGACCTACGCAGTAGGCGGCAATGAGGAGGCCGCTCGTTTCAGCGGCCTGCGGGTCAACGCCATCAAGCTCCGCACCTACGCCTTGTCGGGACTCTGCGCCAGCATCGCCGGCATGGTTTCACTCGGCCGTTTCGGCACCGCCTCCACCAGCACCGGCACTGGTTACGAACTTACGGTCATCGCCGCCGCCGTCGTCGGCGGCGCCAGTCTCGCCGGAGGCAAAGGCACCGCGCTCGGGGCTCTGCTCGGCACACTCATCATCGCCCTGATCGAAAACGGCATTCTTATTCTCCGTCTGGCCCAGGAATACCGCCTCATCATCATCGGACTCGCCATCGTCGTCGCCGTAGCTCTTGAACGCCTCAGCCACCACCTGCGCCAACGCCGCGCCTCCCGCTGATCTTTTTCACGCTTCGTTTTTACGCACCCCACGCCCCCACTTTCCCCTATGAAAACCCCAACCCGCCTGATCCTCTCCGCCAGCCTTGCCGCCGTCGCTCTGCTCGCCTTCACCGGCTGCTCCAAAAAAGCCGAACCCGCCGCCGGGGCACCCGCCGCCCGCACCGTGCTCATCGGCTTCATCGGCAAGAGCCAGACCAACGATGTCTTCCAAGCCGCCCACGCCGGTGCCCGCGACGCCGCCATCGAACTCGGGGCCAAATATGGCGTGAAAATCGAAATCGAAATTCGCACCCCCAACGACGAAGACGCCACCAAACAGGCCGAGGCCATCGAAGCCCTCACTCGCCGCGGTGCCGACGGCATAGCTGTCTCCGCCTCCGAAGCCAACACTGTCACCCCCTCCATCGACAAAGCCGTCGCCAAAGGCATTCCCGTCATCTGCTTCGATTCCGACGCCCCCGATAGCCAGCGTTTCGCCTATTACGGCACGGACGACGCCTCTTGCGGAGCTCGCATTGTCGATGAACTCGCGCGCGTCATGGGCGAGAAAGGCACCATCGCGATTCTCGGCGGCAACCAAAGCGCACCCAACCTTCAGGCGCGCGTCGACGCCGCCAAGGCCGCCCTCGCCAAATACCCGAACATGAAACTCAACTCGCCGGCCGCCTTCTACCACATCGAGACCCCCGAAAAGTCCGCCGAAGCCGTCGCCTCCGCCCAGAACGCCAACCCCGGCATCCAAGGCTGGGCCTTCATCGGCGGATGGCCGCTCTTCACCGCCGACGCCCTCAAATGGACCCCCGGCTCCGTGAAGGTCGTTGCCTGCGACGCCCTGCCCGCCCAGCTCAACTACCTCCGCTCCGGTCACGTTGACACGCTCTACGCGCAGGACTGCTACGGCTGGGGCTACAAGTCCGTCGAAATCCTCTTGGAAAAAATCATCAACGGCAAAACTCCCTCACCCGCCCGCGTCGTCGATCCACTCACCCAAGTCACCAAGGTTAACGTGGATGCCTTCGGCAAAAACTGGGAAAAGTGGCTCGCCAAATAAGCGCCCATTCTCGGGTCGTCGCCAGAGCGACGACCCCGCCCGCTCTCCTTATCCCCGCCCGACCATTACCCGTCCGCCCATGAGCGCTTTCGTTCAGTTCCACGACATCACCAAGACCTTCGGCGGCGTCACCGCGCTGTCCGGTGTCTCCCTCTCGCTCACCCGCGGCGAGTGCCACGGCCTCATGGGCGAAAACGGCGCCGGAAAATCCACCCTGGGAAAAGTTCTCGCGGGTATCCACAAGCCGGATTCCGGTGAACTCGTGATCGACGGCCAGACCCACGCCTTCGGCTCCCCGCGCGACGCCCTCGCCGCCGGCGTGGCCATGGTTCACCAAGAGCTCGCCTTCTGTCCCGACCTCTCGGTCGCGGAAAACCTCTGTCTCGGCCGCTATCCGCGCCGCGCCGGCGGCTTGCTCCTTGATCACGTGCTGATGAAGCGCCGCGCCGAGGAGCTCCTCTCCGCCATTGGCGTCGCGCTCGATGTATCCCGCCCCATGAGCGAACTCTCCACCGCCCAGGAACAACTCGTCCAGATCGCCGCCGCCGTGGGCACCAATCCTCAGATCCTCGTCTTCGACGAACCCACCAGCTCACTTTCCGCCACCGACGCCGACGCCCTGTTCCTGCTCATCGAGGACCTCAAAAAACGAGGCCTCACCCTTATCTACGTTTCACACCGCATGCCGGAACTCTTCCGCCTCTGCGATCGCATGAGCATTCTGCGCGACGGACGCTACGTCGGCACCCTCAAAAAAGAGGAAATGACCCACGACGCCGTCGTGCAGATGATGATCGGCCGTAGCGTCTCCGATTATTACCCCCGGCACCTCGAAACCGCCCCCGGAGACACCGTCCTTTCCGTCCGCGACCTTGCCTCGCCCGGCAAGTTCTCCGACGTCACCTTCTCCGTTCGCGCTGGCGAAATCGTCGGCTTCGCCGGCCTCGTCGGCTCCGGCCGCAGCGAGATTGCACAGGCCATTTTCGGTCTCGATTCCCGCGCCACCGGCCGCGTTGCACTCGACGGCCAACCCCTTGCCCTCGGCTCCGTAAAAGCCTCCCTTGCCGCCGGCGTCGGGCTCGTCCCCGAAGATCGTAAACGCCAAGGCTGCGTGCTCGGCATGTCCTGCCAGGCCAACATCAGCATGGCCATCCTGGACCGCGTTCGTCGCCTCGCATTCCTCCTGGATCGCCCTGCGGAAATATCCGTTTCCTCCGATTATTTTCAACGCCTCCAGATCAAAGCCGCCTCGCTCGATGCGCCGGTTAACTCCCTCTCCGGCGGCAACCAGCAGAAGGTCGTGCTCGCCAAGTGGCTCGCCCGAGGCGGACGCCTGCTCATCGTGGACGAACCCACCCGCGGCGTGGACGTCGGTGCCAAGGCCGCGATCCACCAACTCATCGACGAACTCGCCCGCTCAGGCATGGCGGTGATTCTCATTTCCTCCGAATTGCCCGAAGTCATCAACCTCTCCACCCGCATCCTGGTGATGCGCGAAGGCCGCATCGCCGGCGAACTAACTCGCGCCGAGGCCACCCAGGAAAGCGTTCTCCGCTTCATGACGGGTATCGAGCGCAGCGCCGCCTGATTCCCCGCTCGCCCGCCCGAACCTCCGCCACGCCTTAGCCGCAGCCAACCAGGTTCAGCGTTGGCGATACCCCGCATGTCCACCTACTTCCCCATGCCGGCATCGCCACGCAACACGGCAATACTGACCCGGCAGGACTACCTGTCGCGCTTCGACGGAAAGTCGCCCATCCCGTCCTGCTACACATAGATTGTCAGGGTTTTGTCAGACGCTGGTTATTTGGAAACACTCCAGTCATAACCGAGGTCTCACCTCTTCGCATGAACCCTCACACCTTCGCCCTCGCCGCCTTTGCCGCCACCTCCGCCTCGCTTATCTCCCCCGCCCTGCTCGCCGCGCCGATCCCCGCCGAATCCCGCATCGCCGCCGCCACCGTTTATCCCGACCGCGCCGTCGTCTCCCGCCTCGCCACCGCCATCGCCCTGCCCGCCGGCACCAGCGAAATCACTTTCGCCAGCCTGCCCGCCTCCCTCCAGGACGAATCCCTGCAAGTCTCCGCTCGCGGCTCCGTCGCCGCCTCCATCCTCGATATCGCCGCCCGCACCGTCTTCATCACCGCCGAACCCGACACCCGCGTCAAAGCCCTGCAAGACCAGCTGCTTGCCCTCCGCCGCGAAGAACGCGCCCTCAACGACCAGCTCGCCGTCCTCGATTCCCAACGCGGCCTGCTCACCAGTATCGAAAAAACCTCTACCGCCCCCGTGCCGCCCGCCGCCGGCGCCACCCCGCCCGCCCGCCCCAGCCTCGAAGACTACGAAAAACTGCTCGGCTTCTCCGCCGCCCAACGCGCCCGCCTCGATGCCGCCGCCCAGAAACTCGACCTCGAACGCTCGGCCCTCGCCGAAAAAATCTCCGCCGCCGAGAGCCAGCTCAACGAGCTCCGCGGCCGCCAGCCCGCTCGCCGCGCCACCAAAGTCGTAACCGTGCGCCTCGCCACGCCCGCCGCCGCCGCGCTCGATGTCACGCTCACCTACACCCTCGCCGGCGCGAGCTGGACGCCCGCCTACGACGCCCGCCTGCGCAGCGAGAAACGCGCGGTCCAGCTCGACGCCTTCGGCCTGGTGCGCAACGCCACCGGCGAAGACTGGAAAGACATCGCCCTCACCCTCTCCACCGCCCGCCCCGGCCTCGGCGGGGCCGCCCCCGAGATTGCCCCTTGGCTCGTGAACGTTGCCCAGCCTGTTGGCTACGCGGATGGCTTTGGCAGCTCCCTATCCTCAGCCAAAGACGCTTTTAGCTCTGAAGGGCGTAAACGAAAAGCCTACGACGCCGCACCCGCCAGCGCCCTCTCTGCCTCCGCCGACAACTTCGCCCCGCCTCCTCCCGCCGAAGCCACCCTCGCCGCCGCCGAACTCGCCCCCGCCGCCACCAGCGCAAACTTCAAAATCGCCACCCCCGTCACCCTCGCCAGCGACAACACCCCGCAACGGCTCCCCCTCGGCTCCGCCGCCCTGGCCGCCGTCCTCCGCTACGAGGCCACGCCCAAACTCCAGGAGACCGCATACCTCGCCGCCGCCGTCACCAACACCTCGGACCTCCCCTTCCTCGGCGGCACCCTCAACGCCTTCCTCGACGAGACCTTCATCGCCACCGCCCGCCTCGCCACCACCATGCCCGGGGAAAAGTTCACCCTCCACCTCGGCGCCGACGAAGGCATCGCCATCAAACGCAAGATCGTCTCCCGCTTCACCGAAGACACCGGCTTCACCACCCGCAGCCGCCGCACCACCTACGACGTGCTCCTCACCGTCACCAATAACAAACGCTCCAACGAGCGCGTCATCATCACCGACGCCGCCCCGGTCGCCCGCGACGAAAAGATCCTGGTCAAACTCCTCGCCCCCGACGCCCGCGATCTGCTCAAGCCCGAGGACGCCGCCGCCCTCCCGCTCAAAACCGGCATCGCCCGCGACGCCGACGGCAAACTCACCTGGCGCTTCGACCTCAAGCCCGGCGAGAAACGCGAACTCCCCCTGCGCTTCAGCATCGAACACCCCGTCGACCTGCCTGTCACCGGCGTCGAATAAATCCCGCGCAACCGGCGTTGATTCCCGCTGCGCCGCCTGCCCAGCATGGCACCACCATGTCCGCGCGCCGCCTCGACCAACTCCTTTCCAACCTCGGCTACTGTTCCCGCCGCGATGCCCGCGACTGGCTCAAGGCGGGCCGCATCTCCGTCGCCGGTCGCGTCGAAAAAGACCCCGGCGTAAAACCCTCGCCCGCCGCCGTGCGCATCGACGGCGAACCCCTCGACCATCCCGACGGCCTGATCCTCCTGCTCAACAAACCCCTCGGCCTCACCTGCTCGCACGAGCCCCGCGAAGGCCCGCTGGTTTACGACCTGCTCCCGCCCCGCTGGCGTGCGCGCAACCCGCAGGTCACCAGCATCGGCCGCCTCGACAAAGAAACCTCCGGCCTGCTCCTGCTCACCGACCACACCGAGCTGGTGCACCGCCTCACCTCGCCCAAACACAAGGTGCCGAAAATCTACCGCGCCACCACCGACACCGATCTCTCACCCGCCTTGATCGACACATTTGCCGCCGGCACCCTCGTGCTCGACGGCGAAAAAGAGCCCTGCGCCCCCGCCGCCCTCCGACTGCTCGGCCCGCGCGAAGCCGAGCTAACCCTGACCGAGGGCAAATACCATCAAGTGCGGCGCATGTTCGCCGCCACGGGCGCGACGGTTCTCACTCTGCACCGCGCAAGCTTCGGCCCGCTCACCCTCGGCGACCTCGCACCCGGAGCCTACCGCGAGCTAACGCCTGCCGAACAAGCCGCCTTGTCCGCGTAAAAATGCCTACCGCGCCTCGGCCTCGGTCAACGCGGTCGCAGCTGCCTCCCACTTCGCGGTCGCCGAGCTGAGCTGCTCGGTGATCGTGCTAAGCTCGATGTTGAGCCGGTGAAAACGGCTCTTGTCCGCGTAGGTCGCGGGATCTTCCAGCGCGGCGGTGATGTCGCCCTGCTTGGCCTCCAACTCGGATACGGTCTTCTCCAACTGCCCGACTTCCTCGCGCTGACGGCGCAGCTCGTTGGGCGTGGGTTTTTTCACCCCGCTGGCCGCAGGCGAGGCAGCAGCGGCGGGCTTGGCCGCCTCGCCCTTGCCCTTGTGGTCCGAGGGGCGTCCATCCGTGAAGCCGGCGGTGAGCGCGGCGCGGGCGTTGGTCGCCTTGGATTTGTCCAGATAATAATCGTAGTTGCCGGCGTAGGACGTGAGCCGTCCGCTGTGCACGTGCAGCACCGTCTCGGCCAGCGAGCGTATGAAGTGCACATCGTGCGAGATGAAGATCAGCGTGCCGGTGTAGCCCTTGAGCGCGTTTACCATCGCATCGATCGAACCGATATCCAAATGCGTGGTCGGCTCGTCCATGAGCAACAGATTAGGTGGATCGACCAGCAAGCGGGCCAGATTCAACCGGGATTTTTCGCCACCGGAGAGCACGCCGACTTTCTTGTGCACGTCGTCTTTGCGGAAAAGAAAACTGCCCAGAATCGCGCGCGCCTGTTGTTCGCTGAGCTGATTCTCGTTAGTGCGCAGCTCCATCATCATCTCGAAGACGGTCGCGTCCTCGCGCAGTGTATCGGTGCGCTGCTGGGCGAAGTAACCGGCCGTCACATTGCTGCCCAGTTCGCGCACACCGCCCTGGATGGCGAGCGTGCCGGCGAGGATCTTGAGCAAGGTCGATTTGCCCGAACCGTTGGGCCCCACCAACACAATGCGCTGACCGCGCTCGGCGGCGAAATTCAGATCCGTATAAACGACCTTCTCGCCATAGGCCTGGCGCACTTTCTTGAGGTCGATAACTTTCAAGCCCGAACGCACCGGCTGGGGAAACTTGAAATTGATGCGCTTCAGCTCTTCGGAGGGCTCCTCCACCGCCGCGTCCTTGAGTCGCTCGATTTGTTTCTCCTTGGATTTGGCGCGTGAGGCCATCGAGGCCTTGGCGCCGAAGCGGTCCACGAACACCTGCAAATGCGCGATCTCGCGCTGCTGGTTCTTAAACTGCGCCATCTGCTGCTCCTTGCGCGCCTCTTTCTCCACCAGGAAATCGTCGTAGTTGCCATGGTAGTAGTGGAGCGTGCCAGCGCGCAGCTCGAGCATGCCAGTGCAGAGAGCGTTGAGAAAGGCGCGATCGTGAGAAATCACCACCAGCCCGCCCGGATAACGCGTCAGGTAATCCTGAAACCAAAGCAGGGCCTCCAGATCGAGATGGTTCGTCGGCTCGTCCAGCAACAACAGCGCGGGCTCGGCCGTGAGCAAACGCGCGAGATGCGCGCGCATGATCCAACCACCGGAAAACGACTTCGCGGCCTTGTCGGCGTCGCCTTCCTTAAACCCAAGACCGGCCAAAATCGTGCGGGCGCGCGGCTCCAAAGTGTAGTCGATATCCCAGTTGTCCTCGGTCGGCTCCAGCGCCTTGCCCGAGGTGGCGATGGTAAGGATGGTCTCGTCGCCAGCGGGGGCGGATTCCTGAGGCAGGTAGCCGAAGTCGGCCCCGCGTTCCCACTCAATCGTGCCGGTGTCGGGCCGCTCCTCGCCAAGGATCAGGCCGAACAGCGTGGATTTACCCGCGCCGTTGGGCCCGACCAGACCCAGCCGGTCGGTGCGCGCGACAAAAAGCGACACGTCGGAAAACAGTTCGCGGGTGCCATAAGACTTGGAGACGTCGGCGATGGTAAGCATGTTGAGCCGAGCAAAAGATGCGGCCACGGGGCGCGGAGCAACAAAAAGCCCCGCGAGATTCCAATACCCCGTTTTGGCGACACTTTTGTAGCAAAGTGGATTTTGAGTGGCCTTGCCCGCACACGCTGCCTCACTCGACGGCTCTTAACCCGTAATCGTCAGCCACTCACGCACCCACCATGGCCCACAAAGTCAAAGCCGCCAAACGTCAGACCCTCCTCACCGAGCTCATCAACGCCAAGATCGCCGCCAAAAAAGGCCCGATCTCCCAATTCCTCGCCCACCACTACCGGCATTTCAACGCCGCCGCGCTGATCGACTCCGCCAAGGGCTACGAAAATCACCTCAAAGCCGGCGGCAAGATGCTCGTCACCCTCGCCGGTGCCATGTCCACCGCCGAGCTCGGCCTCTCCCTCGCCGAGATGATCCGCCAGGACAAGGTCCACGCCATCGTCTGCACCGGCGCCAACCTCGAAGAAGACATCTTCAACCTCGTCGCCCACGACTACTACGAGCGCGTGCCCCAATACCGCGACCTCACCGCCGCCGACGAACAGGCCCTGCTTGATCGCCACATGAACCGCGTGACCGACACCTGCATCCCCGAAGGCGAGGCCATGCGCCGCATCGAGGCCGTCGTCGCCGAGCAGTGGATCGCCGCCGACAAAGCCGGCAC
>JAIXRU010000166.1 GCA_027485045.1 Opitutaceae bacterium
CCAGCTCAAAGCCGCGCTCGGGGATGAGCGTTACGCCGAGTATTTGCGCGCTGGTGACAACGATTACCGGCAATTGCGCTCGGCGACTAAACGTTTCGCCCTGCCACCCGACACGCCATCGAAGATCTACGCATTGCGAAACGAAGTGCCGTCGGCGGCTTTGAAAATCGCCGACGACGCCGCACTCACACCCGAGCAGAAAAAAACCGGGCTCGCCAAGCTGGCCGCCGATTCACGCAACCGCGTCAAGGCGATCCTCGGGGCTGAAGTTGCGCAGGCGTATTTTGATCAAAGTGGCATGCAGTGGCTTCAGCAAATGGAGAAGGGAACCATCATCACCTTTGATGCGGAGGGCGGACAAACGCACCGGCGGATAGACCAAGTAACGAAGCCTAAAGCTACCGAGCCCAAAGCCAGGTAGGCACGCTGCTTCGTGCTCAAGTCGGTGCGGGCAAGTTACCGAGGTAGGTGATGATTTCCTTGAGGCGGGCGAGCGGACGGGGGGCGACCAGCCGAGGAAAACGGCCACTGAGCTGCACGTAGTCGTCACGACGGCCGGGACCGGCACGCAGGAGTTTCAGTTTCGTGCCCTCGGTCTCGACGCTTACGATGCCCTTTTGCTCGGCGGCGATGCGGATCGCGGTCACCAGCAGCAATGCGCGCACGTCGTCGTTAAATTTCCCAAAACGATCGGTGAGTTCGGCTTCCAGTTCCTTCAAAGTGGTCGACGCGCCGGCCAGAGCGAGCCGACGATAGAAATCCAGGCGCAGGCGGGTCTCGGCGATGTAAGTGACGGGCAGGCGAGCTTGGATGCGTGAGACGGCGACTGCACCGGCGGCGGTGTCCTCGGCTTGGCGGATCGCGAGGTAACTGCTGGTGCCTGCGTGAGTGGAAGCAGCGGTGGGAGCGTTTTTATCCGGTGGAGTGCCTTCGCCAACAAAAACGAAATCGAGCTTTACCGTGGCGCGGATGTTGGCGGCTTGTTTGTCGCCCTTCAGGCGGGCGACGGATTGTCGAAGGAGTTGGCAGTAGAGCTCGAAGCCGACGCCTACGATGTGGCCGGATTGCTGCGCACCGAGAAGGTTGCCTGCGCCGCGCAGTTCCAGGTCGCGCATGGCGATACGGAAGCCCGCGCCGAGCTGGTTGTGGGTGCGGAGGGCGTTGAGGCGTTCACGCGCGACCTCCATGAGCCGCGAATGCCGGTGGAGCAGCAGGTAGGCGTAGGCCTGGTGTTTGAAACGGCCTACCCGGCCGCGCAGTTGGTAGAGTTGCGAAAGGCCGAAGCGGTCCGCGCCCTCGATTATGATGGTGTTGCAGTTCGGAATATCGAGACCGGTCTCGATGATGGTGGTGCAGACCAAGACTTGATGGCGGCCGGCGACGAAGGCGGTCATCATTTCCTCCAGCTCGTGTTCGTCCATTTTTCCGTGGCCGACTCCGATATCGACTTCGGGCATGAGCTCGCGCAGACGGGCGGCGACGAGGGCGATGGTCTGGACGCGATTGTGCAGATAGAAGACCTGGCCGCCGCGCCGCAACTCGTGGCGGATCGCGTCCACCACGAGTTGTTCGTCGTAGGTTTTGACGATGGTCTGGATCGGGTGGCGGTTGGTGGGCGGAGTCTCGATCACGCTCATATCGCGGGCACCGGTCATCGCCATGTACAGGGTGCGGGGGATGGGCGTGGCAGACATGGAGAGCACATCGACCGAGACGCGCAGGGCCTTGAGCTGCTCCTTGTGTTTCACGCCAAAGCGCTGTTCCTCGTCGATCACGACGAGTCCAAGGTCCTTGAAGTGAATGTCTTTGTTTAACAGACGGTGGGTGCCGATAAGGATGTCCACCTGACCGGCGGCGGTGGCGGCGATGATGCGGGTGGACTCTGCTTGGGTGCGGAAGCGGGAGAGCATCTCTACCGCGATCGGGTAACTGGCCATTCGCTCGCGAAAGGTGTTGGCGTGTTGCTGGGCGAGGATGGTGGTGGGCACCAGGATGGCGACCTGTTTGCCGCCCTGCACGGCTTTGAAGGCGGCGCGGATGGCGACCTCGGTTTTGCCGAAACCGACGTCGCCGCAGATGAGCCGGTCCATGGGGCGGGGGCGTTCCTGATCAGCCTTGGTGGCGACGATGGCTTTGAGCTGGTCGGGAGTTTCGGCAAAGGGAAATGCGCCCTCGAATTCGCGCTGCCAGTCGTTGTCGGGCGGCAGGGCGAGTCCGGGCTGGGCGTCGCGCGCAGCCTGGATGCGCAAGAGCTCGGCGGCGAGATCGAGGGTGGCACGTTCGGCTTGCTGGCGCGTTTTTTGCCAGCGATCGGAACCGATGCGGCCGAGCTGGGGGCGGACTTTGGACAGACCAACGTAGCGGCTTATCAGGTGAGCCTCCGGCAGGGGCACGTGCAGGGTCACGCGGTCGTCAAATTCCAGGGAAATGACCTCGCGCAGGCCTTCCCGGGTATCGAGCTTGGTAATACCTCGAAAGAGCGCGATGCCGTGTTGAAGATGCACGACGAAATCGCCTTCCACGAGGTCGGTGAAGTCGAGCAGTTGGTCCACTTGCGCCCGGTGCACGGTGGCGCGGCGGGAGGAGGCGGCGCGCCGTGTGCGCTGACGGCCAAAGAGCTCCGTCTCGGTGACTAGAACCAGCGGAGCGGTGTGCGGCGTGGGGATGGTGCCCGGGCGTTTGGTTTTCGTTACTCTCGTTTCCGTTAGCGAGAGCGCAGCCATGCCACGAGGGGTGCAGCGGAAGCCTTCGTTGAGCTGGCCGCGCAGCCAGCGTGGGCGGAGTTTTTTTGCGGAGGGGTGGGCGGCGAGGATTTCCTGGATGCGTTTCTCGTCGGATTCTTTCGGAGCCACGATGGCTATCGAGGCGCCATCAGTTTGCCACCGTTCGAGTTGAATCAGAAAGTCATGCCGGGCTTGTTCTTCCGCGCTGAGGCGTTCCTGGGCAATCAAGTCATCCGAAGGGTATCGGCGGTGGTGGGCGAGGCTCTCGGTATCCCAAGTGGTTTCTACCGGAGGCGAGGCGCCTGGCACGCAGTCAAAAAGAGCGGCGGCTTCGTCGAGGTCGCACAAGGCCACGAGGGCGTCGACGCGGGCGAGGATGGGGGCCAGCGCGTTGCTGGCGGGGGTTCTGGAGTCGGGAAGGTTGCTTTGTGCGCTGTTATTTTGGCGGGCGACCAAGCTGAAGACCAAGTCTAGTGGCGCGGGCTCAATCAAGACGAGCTGGGTGGCGGTACTGAGATAGGGAGCCAGCCCGGTGAGAGACGGTGCGAGGGCGAGCCGAGGTGAGGCGGCAAGGGTGAGTTTTTCAATCGCTGTGCCCGATCGCTGCGTGATAGGGTCGAGCTCGCAAATAGACTCCAGATCGTCGCCGAAAAAATCGAGTCGGTAGGGTTGCGCGGCGTTTACTGGATAGAGATCGATGATGCCGCCTCTTACGGCGTAGGTGCCGGGAGCTTCGCAGACTGCCTCCGAGTCGTAGTCGAGGGCGCGAAGCTTTTCGATCAAGGCCAAGAAGGGATGGTTTTGGCCTTTGGTCAGGGTAAGCTCATTGGCGGTGTAATCCTCGAGTGCGGGCACACGCTGGAGCAGGGCTGCCGGAGTGGTTAAAATCAGGAGCGGAGGGGCTGAGACGTTGTTGCGGCCAAAATTACGAGTGGCACGCAGGCGGGAGAGCACCGCCTGGCGGTCGGCCGAAGCGGCGAAGGCCTCAGCCATTTCGCGGCCTTCGCCCATGGCCTCGGGAAGCATAAGCGTTTCGATGTTTTTTCTCCCAACCGAGTTTTCGCCTGCGAGGTAGAAGAGCGTGGTGTCTTCCGCCAGTTGTTCTGCCGCCTTGAGGGTTTCGGAAACGACCAGCCAAACGGGCGAAAAGTCGCGGCGAACCAATTCGGCTAGAACTGCGCCGCGTGCGGAGGGGCATACGCCGATGTGCTTGGCCCGGGGCGGTAGATTGCGAGAAAGTGAATCCGTCGTGGTCAAGAATAGGGAAGGGGAAAGGGGATTGATAAACGAAGAAACGCAACGATGGCCCGACTTCGTCTCGGTTTCGTGAATTTCGCTAGTTTGATCCTGCGTTCCTAGGATAGTATTTTACAAAATCCACTAATGATCATGAAACAGAGGGCGATGAAAGCCCCGATCATCTGGTTGGTTCGCCTTGGACTCGATCAAGGATTGTTCACGTCCAAAGCGGCGTGGGCGGTGCGCATGAAACTCGGAGAGGACGTGGATCTCTTGGATTACGCGCAGGAGCTGGTGGATGGCGGCCATGTTGCTGTAGACAGTATAGACGCTTTGGAAAACCTTGCCGGTTTGGCGCAAGTCAAAGGTAAGTCTGGCGAGCCTGAAAATGACCCCTTCGTAAGTAGCGGCACCACGCCACCCATCCCACAGCCGGCGAAAAAAACGCTCAAGATCGGCTCGCAAACAAGTGAGGATCCAGTGGGGCGCTCCGATGGTCCAGCGGTGAGCTCCGGCGGCCTTGATTTCCCTTTCGCCCAAGTTGCCGCGATGAACGACACTGATTTGGCGGAGAAACTGCGAGGCTTGCTCAAGGCCTGCGCCCGTGAAGGCATCAGCGATCTGCATCTTTCGGCGGGAGCCCGGCCCTTCGTCCGCAAGCAGCGCATGCTTACCCCGCTAGGCACCCGGGTGCTCGCAGCGGAGGAGTCGCTGCGACTCAACACCGCCCTGCTGGCTCCTCACCAACGAAAGGATTTCCTCGAGCGCAAGGACTTGGACTTCGCCTTGGCGCTGGATGCTAAAAATCGTTACCGGGTGAACCTTATGTTTCACAAAGGTGGCGCGGCCGGGGCTTACCGGATGGTCGCCGCCGAAGTGCCCAAACTCGACGCACTCGGGCTGCGTAACATCGAACACATACGCAAACTTCTAACCTACCATAACGGTCTCATTCTAGTGACCGGTCCGGTGGGTGCGGGAAAGACGACCACGCTTGCCGCCTTGGTCGCCGAGTTGAACGAGAAACGCGAGGACCACATCATTACGGTCGAGGATCCGATCGAGGTCGTACAAGCCTCAAAAGGGTGCAATATCACCCAGCGGCAGGTTGGTCCGCACACCAAGACCTTTGCCAGCGCGCTCAAGGGCGCGCTCCGCGAAGACCCCGATGTGATCATCATCGGCGAACTGCGCGACCTCGAGACCATCGAAATGGCAATCAGCGCTTCGGAGACCGGGCACTTGGTGATCGGCACGATGCACACCAGCGATGCCTCGACCACGTTGAACCGGTTACTCGATGTGTTTCCGCCCGCCCAGCAGACCCAAATTCGTGCCAGCGTGGCGGAGAGCCTGCGCGGTATCATCTGCCAGCGCCTGCTGCCCGGGGCGGATGGAAAATTGGTGATGGCCTGTGAAATCCTGATCGGAAATCCGGCCATCGCCGCCCTCATCCGCGAGGGTAAAATGAGCGGACTGCGCAACGTGCTCGAAACCGGGCAGCGCGACGGCATGTGCCTGATGGAGTCAGGGGTTTTTAATCTCTACACCGAAGGCGCCATCACCGCCGAGACCGCTCGCGAAAACATCTCCAACCGGGTACTGCGCACCCGCATAACCTAGCCTTACCCCCGACCATGCCCGCCATCGATTCCCTGCTGCGCACCCTGTTGGAGCGAGGAGGCTCCGACCTTCACCTGACCGTCGGCCTGCCGCCCAAGGGCCGCATTTCCGGAGCGCTGACCCCGCTAAACGACCAGCCGGTGACCGCTCCGCAAATGGAGACTTTCCTCAAAGAGATTTGCCCGCCCGCCCGCTGGGCGGATTTCCTTGAGCGGCACGACCTCGATCTCGCCTATGAGATCGCCGGTCTGGCCCGCTTCCGCGGCAACTACCTTTGCAATCACTGGGGCCAGGCGGCGGTGTTTC
>JAIXRU010000193.1 GCA_027485045.1 Opitutaceae bacterium
GCCCGCGCCGATCATGTTGAAGGCGTATTTGAGCAGGTTGGGCACGCCGTCGCCAGCAGGCGTGAGCGTATCTTGCGAGCCGTCGGTGGCGAGTCCGTAGGTGCTGCGGAAGTTGGCTAGGACGGTAGGCAGATTGATCGTGTAGTTCGCGCTGGTCACGGTGCTGTCGGCCATGCCCGATTTATAGGCGATCGCCTTGAGTGTTTGCGAAGCGCTTACCGAAACGATTGCCGTGTAAACCGTTCCGCTCGTGCTCGTCGGAGTGCTGCCATCGGTGGTGTAGCGGATGCTTGCGCCAGCGGTAGTCGAACTGATCGTAATGGTTTGCGTGCTGGTGTAAGTGCCAGCCGCCGGGGTGAAGGTGGGGGCCGCCACCACAATCGAGGGGGTGAACTCCGCGACTTGGATGATGGTTCCACTCCCGTTAGCAGTGATGTCCCACTGATAGAAGGCATAGGCCGTGGTGTTGGCGAAGGCGTAGGTGCTCGTCTGCGCACGGGCGGTCCAAGTCTGATTGGTCCGGGTATCGAGCACCGTCCAGTTGATCCCGTCATTGGAGCCCGAAAGCGTCCAGTTTTTCGGATCACGTTCCGGCGCATCGTTGCCCGAGGTGATGGAGTAGCCGTTCCACACCGTCGGCACCGCATAGATAAACTCCACCCAGGAGGTGGCCGAGAAATCCAGCCACTTGGTCGTCAGGCTGCCGTCGGTCAACTTGGCGATGCCCTCGTTGGGCAGGTTCTGTCCGCGGGCGGTGACCGCATTTGATACGGCGGTGATCGTGAAGGCCCCGCTGCTCACGGCGCTGTCCGTCATTCCCGAAGCGTAGGCAATGGCCTTCACCGTGGTGGTGGTGCCCACGGTGAGAGCACCACTGTAGAGCGTGCCCGTCGTGCTCGTCGGCGTGCTGCCGTCGGTGGTGTAGCGAATCGCCGCACCGGGGGTGGTGCTGGTGAGCGTGACGGACTGCACGCTGGTGTAAATGCCTGCCACCGGGCTGAAGGCCGGGGCATTCACGACAGGAAGCGCAAGGGTGAAGCTGGCGCTGCTCACGCTGCTCGTGGTCAACCCGGCGGCATAGGCGATCGCCTTCACCGTGGTGGCGGTGCTGATGCTGAAAGGACCGGTGTAAACCGTGCCGGTTGTGCTCGTCGGCGTGCTGCCGTCGGTGGTGTAGCGGATGCTCGCGCCGGGGGTGGTGCTGGACAGCGTGACGGATTGCGTGCCGGAAAAGCTCCCGCCATTAGGCGAAATCGACGGGGCTACGACCGTAGAATCGGTGGAAACGCTACCCATCATCACAATGTCATCCCCGGCGGTGTAGCGGCCGAGGCCGGCGAAGCTGAATTGGCCAACAGCGGTGTGGAGCAGGCGGAAGGTTACGGGAACGGTGAGGTTTTGAAGGGCTGGGACGCCGGAGAACGTGGCGGTGAGTGGGGTGCCGGTGAAGGTGCTGGGCGTGCCGGATACTTCGATAATGGTGTAAGCGCCGCCGTTGACGCTGTAAGCGATCCCGAGCGCGGCAATGCCGGGCTGGGCGTTTTGCCAGTAGGGGGCATACGTCAGGCTGCTGATCGAGACGGTGGTGCCTGCCTTCGGAGTGACGGCGAATTGCGTGTAATGGCCGTCGGCGAGGGCGCCAGCGGCAGTGGTCGAGGTCGTGCCGGACTGCTGGTAGGCGAAGCTGTTGGCGGTGATGGATAGTCCGTAGCCGGATAGTGTGAGGCCGGGGCCGCGGGCGAGACTGTTGATGACGAGGCGTGAGGTGCTGGACGTGGGCGGAACGGTGGCATCGTTGCCGGTGGCTCCGTCAAACTCCCAGCGGGCGAGGTGGCCGGAAAGTCCGTCCACCAGAGCAGTGCTGCCAACTTCTGCGGAGGGCAGGCTGAGGCCGCTGGCGTTGTAGGCGGTGACGACAAAGTAGTAGGTTTGGTCGTGGGCCAGGCCGGTGAGGGTCTTGGTCGTGCCACTGGTCACATCCGCATCCTCTACATAGACGCCGCTTTCCGTGCCCCAGCGGATGGTGTAACCGGTAGCGCCGGCTACCGGTGACCACTCAATGATTTTGGAGCCGCTGCCGTCGGTGACGGTGGTGATGGTCGGGGCGGCCGGAGCCCCGGGAATGGCCAAGGAGATGCCAGCCAGGGTGAAGGTGCCGCTGATTCCTTGGAGCCGGATGCCGTGAATGCCTTTGGTCAGGACAATGCTGCGCGTGGTGGCACCGCCGGTGGTGAAGCTTGCGCCGAGAGCCACGCCATCAACCAGGAGTTGGGCGGTGCCGCCGGTGCCGGTGTTGATGGTAAGAGTATAGGTATCGGTGGTGGTGGTAATGGCGTTCCAATTTAACCAGTTGCGTCCGGTGATGTCGCCCGTGTTGGCACTGGCCAAGGAGGCGTTGCCCGCAGTGAAGGTGTTAGGCAGGAACACGCCGTTGTTGGGGCCAGCCGGCAGGCTGTTCATGGCGGCGGCCTGCGAAGACATGAGGGGATACTGGGAGACGTTGAGCAGACCCTCCTCGGCCAGTGCCTCGCCCCAACTCGGCCAGAGCGAATAGGTTCCGAAGGTATTCAGGTAGCCTCCAGATTGTTGGAACATAGTGATGGCCTTGGTGTTGGCAACGGCCGCATCCGGGGAAGTGAACTTGCCGGTGTTTTGTAGCGGCGTGCCGCCGGTATCACCGCCCAGCGACCAACCACCCTCGTAGGTGACGTATTTGAGACCGTAGGCCAAGGCCCACGAGGACTGAATGTTGAGGCCGTTCTGATAGCCGAAGCCGGCTGGCTGGCCGGCGGCTTCGCCGCCGCCGGGGAAACCGTCGGCGAACATGCGGTCCACCGAGGTGAGACGAACGTCCTCGACGAAGGCGATCTGATCGGCGGCGGTGCCTTCGATACGCAGAGTCACGGTCGAACCGGGTGTAGCGGTGAAGCTGCCGGAGGAGTAATAGGGAGTCTCCGGTGTCCAGAAAACGACGTAGGAGTTCCAGGGTTTTACCGGGTCGTAGGCGGTGGGTTGATAGCCGTTGCTCTGGCTAAAGGACTTCCACTCTTTCAGCGCGCCATTGACGTAGAGGCGCACTTTTTGGGTGTCGGGCGTGGGCAAGCCATCGCTGCCGATGGGCGCGCCGACCTTGACGCGGTTCAGTGCCTTGAAAACGAAGGCATAGGTGTTGGAAGTCTGGGTGGAGGGGATGGTGACCTGTATGGACATCGAGCCGGTGCCGGCGATGTAGCCGCACTGGGCGGAGCCGCTCCAACCGGGGGGGATGTCGTCGCCGGAACCCGCATCGCGAGCGATGCCGGCGGTGCCGGTAAAGGTCCAGTCAGCCCCGGCGGGGGCGGCATGGTAGCCGTTGGCGACGACCGGGTAATCGAAGCCGGGATTGGTGAGTTGATCGGTGGTGCCGTAGCTGTTGACCGCGCCGTAGTAGGAAGCACCGCCGCCGCCCCAGATGTAGTAGTTCACCGGGCGCGGGGTGGCGACGTGGGTATTGCCGTCGCCGTTGTTGAAGTAGTCGTCGATGAACTTCAACGGGGTGCTGGCGGTGGAGTTGGCATTCTCGTATTGCCATTCGTAGAGCGGACGCACGCGGGCACCCATGTTGGTGTCACCCCAAACGCTGCGGAAGATGCTACTAATCTGGACGGTGCGCAGGATGATCTTACGCATGCGCCAAGTGTTGCCGCTGTCGAAGTAGCCGTTGGCATTCTTGGTGGTCGGCAGGTTGTCGTAGTTGTAGATCGCGAAGTCGGTCGGGCGGGCGAGCGGGTCAATGAGGTCGTTGGCGGTGGGGCTACCGGTGGCGAGACGTGCGTCCATGAGCATCAGCTCGTTCATATCGTAAAACTGGCGGAAGGCGGCGCTCATGCTGTTCCAAATCTCGTTGGAGAGCTCGACGTAAAGGCGCAGATTGGGGTTGAGCGGCGGATAGACGGGGTTGGCGGTGGGCGCGGTGTAGGGGTTTACGCCGTCGGAGCCGTAGCGGATGAGTTGGGCGAGTTTGTAAACGTAGCTGGAGGTATCCGAGGGTGACCAGCCGTCGGCCATGACGGGAATGTTGATGTAGAGGTCGGCGCCGGTCTCGTTGGCGAGCATGACGGAGTATTCCCACGACGCACCGTTTGCATTTTCGCCGGGGTTCGGGTCAACGCCGCCCGTGTAAGTATAATAATTACGAGTAAGTTTTCCTGCGGACTGGTTGAAATATGCCCCCGGGGTGCGATCGCTCCAGAAGCGCTCGGAGTTGGCGTTGTTGAGGTTGACGCGCAGCGAGGTGAACTTGCTGCTGGCCTCGCGGGCCTGATCGATGAAAATCGTGCCGTCCGCGTAGGGCGTGGTGCCGCCGGGGGTGGACGGGCGCATGATTTTGAGATCGGTGATGCCGTTTTTGCGGACTGGGAGCTGGCCGTCGCGGTCGGTGTCGGCGAACTTGAGGTAAGCGGCGTTCCATCCATTGGGCGTCATGAGAATAGTGCCCGTGGTGGTGTTGGTGGCCGAATTATAGGAATAGACCAAATCATTGGAGCCGTCCGCGGCCTTTACATTCCCTTGCGGGGTGACGGTGGCGCGACCCTTGAAGGAAAAGGTGCAGATGCCCTGCATCAGGGGGTCGACATCAAGGCCGATATTCAGGGTTTCCTGGAGAACCAACGCGGCGTCGTTCTGCGGCCAGCCATGGGCGTCCTGCGTTACGGCACCGTTGCCATTGGTCTCCCAAGTGCTGCGCCCGGACTTGGCGAGGTCGGCGTAAATCTGCTGCGTGTAGTTGACGTTGAAGCCCTGATTCATGACCGGGTCGATGACCTCCTCGGGGGTGCTCGGGGAGGACCAAAGCAGGCGGAGAGCGGCGTTGCCGGTGAGTTCGCGGTATTCGACCTTGATCTCGTAGCGGGTGCCTTTGACCAGTGCGCTGGTGGCGGTGTAGGTGCCGGCGGCGGACCATTGGTCGATCAGCGTCGTCCATGTAGAGCCACCTTCGGGGCGGATGAAGAGGCGCGCGCCGTCGTCGGCCACGACTTTGAAGGTGTAGGTCTCGGTAAAGGCGGCGATGACCTTGCCGGTGTAGCGGGCGGAGAAGTTGTCGGTCGGAACGGACTTGTAGCGTGGATCGTTCGAGCCGCCGATGGGCAGCACGATGCCCCAGTCGAAGTCGAGGCGCAGTTCGCGGCGATTAAAGGCCGGCGAGCCGGAGAGGTCGGGGTTGGCGAAATACTCGCCGGCGAGGCCGCCGCCGGTGATGCCTCCGCCGACGCCGACGGAGGCGAAGGACGGCAGGGCGGAGAGGATCAGTGCGAAGAGCAGGGCGAGACGGCTGAAGAAGTTCATTGCGGGGGGAGGGGAGTCGGAAGCGCAACCCGACCAGCGGTCGGGGCTAGCCTCACAGGGCGTTCACGCGGATGCGGGCGAAGCGTTTGGCGGACGTCGGTGCGGAGTCGGTGACGGTCACGCGCTCGAAGGTGGCGTCGATGCTCGTGACGCTTTCGGAGGCGGAGCCGTTAATCGTCCACGAGGCGAGAGTGTCACTGAACTCGACTACGTAGGTGATGCCTGGGGACGCGGAGGCCTTGCGGCGGAGGTAGGTGATTTGGAGCGTGGAGCTGGGAGCGGGGAGCAGGGAGACGTAGGGCAGGCCGGCGGAGCCGGCGGGGGCGAGGGTGGCGGCGTTGGGGGTGGCGAGAGTGGATGCCTGGCCGGCGCCCGCGCCGATCATGTTGAAGGCGTATTTGAGCAGGTTGGCCACGTCATCGCCGGCGGGGGTGAGCAGATCCTGGGAGCCATTGGAGGCGAGGGCGGAGGTGCTGCGGAAGTTCTCCA
>JAIXRU010000020.1 GCA_027485045.1 Opitutaceae bacterium
CTGCGCCAGATCCTGCTCAATCTCCTGGGCAACGCCTTCAAATTCACCGCCGCCGGCGAAATCGAGCTCCGCCTCACCTTCATCCCCTCCACCCTCCGCCCCGCCTCCACTCCCCGCCACCTCGCCCGTTTCTCCGTGCGCGACTCCGGCCCCGGCATCCCGGAGGAAAAACAAGCCCGGCTCTTCCAGAAGTTCTCCCAAGTCGACGCCTCCGTCACCCGCCAATACGGCGGCACCGGCCTCGGCCTCGCCATCGCCCGCGAACTCGTCACCCTCATGGGCGGCCAGATCGGCCTCTTCTCCATCGTCGACCAAGGCACCACCTTCTGGTTCGAAATCCCGCTCGATCCCGTCGCCCCCGATTACCGCCCCCCCGCCCCGCCCCGCTTCCACACCGGCGCCCTTCCTTCCAACACCCGCATCCTCCTCGCCGAGGACAACGAAACCAACCAACTCGTCGCCCTCGGCATGCTCGCCAACCTCGGCCTCCAGGCCGATCTCGTCCAAAATGGTGCCGAGGCCATCGCCGCCCTCGCTACCTCCGATTACGACCTCGTTTTCATGGACATCCAGATGCCCGTCATGGACGGCATCTCCGCCACCCGCGCCATCCGCGACCCCGCCACCGGCCTGCGCGACCCTGAAATCCCCATCATCGGCCTCAGCGCCCACGCCCTCACTGGCGATCTCCAGGATGCCCTGTCCGCCGGCTTCACCGACTACCTCACCAAACCCCTCGATCCCGCCACCCTCCTAGCCACCCTCCAGCGCTGGCTCAAAGAACCGGGAATCGAAGACCCCAAGCCTACTAGCTTACCCGCTTACCCGCTTACCAGCTCCCTCCTCCCCGCCCCACCCGCGAACCCCAATCCTACTAGCTTACTAGCTTACCCGCTTACTAGCTCTGCTCCCTCCTCTCCACCACCGATCGACCTGCCTGCGCTCAAAGTTCGCCTCATGAATAGCGAACCCTTGGTGCGAAAGATCCTCGTCACTTTTTCCAGCGATATCGACCGTCAACTCACAACGATTCGCACCGCCCTCGCCTCCTCCGACCTCCCCGCCCTCGCCTCCGCCGGACACGCCCTCCAAGGCGTGTCCGCCAACCTCTGCGCCGCACCGCTCCACGCCGCCGCCCTTGCCTTGGAAAAAGCCTGCGCCGAAAGCACCGCCACCCACCTCGCCTCCGCCTGCAGCGAGATCGAAACCGCCGTCACCACCCTGCGCACCTACCTCGCCACCACCCTCCCCTAGTCATTGGGCATTCGTCCCCCCCACCGCTCTAGTATCTCAGCACTACTGGCCTTACTAGCTTACCAGCTCCCCCCGCCCCCCTCTCCCTCCCCGTGTCCGACCTCGATTCACCCCTGCCGCCCGCCCCGCCCCCCGCTCTTGCAGCGCCGGCTCCGCGTCGGAATTCCACCCGCTTCTGGCTCGGCCTGCTCGCCAGCCTCCTCCTCGGCCTTTCTTTCGTTTTCGTGCTCTGGCGCGATGCGGACCAGTCCCTCCGCTCCCGCTGGATCGAAAAAGTCGCCATCATCCAGCAAGCCCTCCCTCCCGGTATCGAAACCGCCCTTACCGGCACCGACGCCGACCTCACCAACCCCTTCTACCAACAACTTAAAAGCCGCCTTGCCCGCCTCCGCAGTGACTTGCCCGAAAGCCGCTTCCTTTACCTGCTCGGCCGCAAGCCCGACGGCACCGTCTTCTTCTACGCCGATTCGGAGCCCGCCGGCTCCCCGGACGAATCCCCCGCCGGCTCCGTTTACCCCGAAGCCAGCGAGGCGATGCATGCCGTCTTCGACCAGCAGCGCCCCGGCAGCGACGGCCCCTACGACGATAGCTTCGGCCGTTGGGTCAGCGCCTTCACTACCCTGCCTCGCTCCTCCCCCACCGCCCCGCTCCTCGTCCTCGGCCTCGACGTCGATGCCCGCCGCTGGCATCTGCAAGTTTTCCAACATCTCCTGCCCACCCTCGGCAGCCTCATCCTCGGCGGTATCGCCATCGCCCTCCTCACCTACCTCTTCCGCACCCGCCACGAACAAGCCGGTGCACGCCGCGACCAAAACCCCCTGCGCCGTCTCCTGCGCTTCGGCCCCCTCCTTGCCATCGCCATCCTCGCCTCCCTCGCCCTCTACCTCTGGCTCTCCCAAAACCGCACCCGCCTCAATCTCCAGGAAAACCTCCAGTACCTGCTCATCACCGAGGAAATCAGCCACCTCGATCACGCCCTCACCACCTCCTCCCAGCTCGCCGTCCGGACCCTCGATCCCCGCTGGGCCGCCGATTACCAGACTCAGGGCGCCCAACTCGATGACATCCTCGCCTCCGCCCGGTCCATCGGCGACTCCACCATAAGCGAATACCTCGACCAGATCATCGCCGCCAACCGTCGCCTCGTCGCCGACGAGAATCTCGCCCTCGGCCACGCCGCCCGCGGAGAGCAAGCCGCAGCCATTGCCCTGCTGGAAGCCCCCTCCTACGCCGCCGCCAAGACCGCCTACGCCGATGCCGTCGCCCGGCTTCAAAAAGCCCTCACCCTTCGCGCCGAACAAGCTCAACAGCTCACCACCCGCCAGAGCCTGCAAGCCATCCTCTGTCTCGTCGCGGCCGTCTCTGTCATCCTTATCGGCTGGGTCCTCATCCAGCGCCTCCTCGGTGAACGCGACCTCGCCGAGACCCGTAATCAGCAGATGATGGCCGCCAGCAATCGCCGCCTCGAAGCCACCGTCCAGGCCCGCACCGCCGCCCTTGCCCAGAGCGAACAACGATTCCGCACCGTCCTCGATACCATGGCCCAGGGCGTCGTTACCCAGGATGCCACCGGCGCCATCATCTCCGCCAACCCCGCCGCCGAACGCATCCTCGGCCTCTCCCTCCACGAACTGCAAACCCGCACCTCCTACGACGAGCGCTGGCGCATTACCGACCTCGAAGGCCGCACCCTCCCTGGCGAACAACACCCCTCCATGGTCGCACTGCGCACCGGCCATTCCGTCCTCGGCTTCACCCTGTCCGTGTTTAACCACGTCCTCGACTCCCGCCGCTGGCTGCTCGTCGACAGCATCCCCCAGTTCTCCGGTCCCGCCCCGCACACCAAACCCACCCAAACCCACACCGTCTTCACCGACATCACCGAACGCATCCTCGCCGAACGCGCCCTCCGCGAACGCACCCGCGAGTTTGAAGGCTTTTTCCAAATCGCCCTCGACATGCTCTGCATCACCGACACCCAGGGCCGTTTTCTCCGCACCAACTCCACCTGGACCATCGCCCTCGGCTATCAACCCTCCGAACTCAACGGCCACTCCATCCTCGAATTCATTCACCCCGACGACCACGACGCCACCTACGCCAGCATGGCGGACCTCGCCGATGGCCGCTCCGTCATCGGCTTCGTTAACCGCTACCGCACCCGCGAGGGCGACTACCGCTCCATCGAGTGGCGCGCCGCCCCCCTCGGCGACCGCATCTACGCCGCCGCCCGCGATATCACCGACCGCCTGCGCTCTGACCAGGCCCGCGAAGCCCAGCGCCGCGTCCTGGAGTTCATCATCGAGTCCGATGTCTCCGGCTTCTGGGACTGGAACCTCCTCACCGGCGCCCTCTTCTTCAGTCCCGGCCTCAAACGCATGCTCGGCTTTGCCCCCGACGAATTGCCCGACCACCCCGACACGCTCAAGGCCCGCATCCACCCCGACGACTTCGCCCGCTACACCTCCACCCGCCTCCGCCACATCGAAACCCACGGCCGCGAACCCTTCTACGTCGAAATCCGCTGGCAGCACAAAAACGGCGCCACTGTCTGGGTCATCTGCTCCGGCGGCGTCGTCGATTGGCGCCCCGACGGCTCGCCCGCCCGCATGGTCGGCAGCCACATCAACATCACCCCCGCCAAAGCCGCGGAAACCAAGCTCCAGGACACCAACTCCCGCCTCGCCGAAGCCATTAACGAAGCTCAACTGCTCGCCATGCAGGCCGAAAACGCCAGCCGCGCCAAGAGCGAGTTCCTCGCCAACATGAGCCACGAAATCCGCACCCCCATGAACGGCGTCATCGGCATGACCCACCTCCTCCTCGACACCCCTCTCGACCCGCGCCAACGCGAATACGCCCGCACCATCCAATCCAGCGGCCAATCCCTCGTCCTCCTCATCAACGACATCCTCGACCTCTCCAAAATCGAAGCCGGCCGGCTCGAACTCGAAACCATCCCCTTCGCACTCCCCCTCCTGCTCGAAGAAACCTGCGCTCCGCTCCGCCTCCAGGCCGAAACCAAAAAACTCCTCTGGCTCACCCACTGGCCCGCCAATCTCCCCGCCTACGTCCTCGGCGACCCCAAGCGCCTCCGCCAGATCCTCACCAACCTTGCCGGCAACGCCCTTAAATTCACCTCCACCGGACAGATCGCTCTCACCGCCGAAATCGTCCCCCCCGCCCACGCCGAAAAAATCACCCTCCGCTTCCAAGTCACCGACACCGGCCCCGGCATACCTCGGGATAAATTAGACCAACTCTTCCAAAAGTTCTCCCAAGTCGACGCCTCCACCACCCGCCAATACGGCGGCACCGGCCTCGGCCTCGCCATCAGCAAAGAACTCGTCGCCCTCCACGGCGGCGAGATCGGCGTCCGCAGCACCCCCGGCCATGGCTCCACCTTCTGGTTCACCCTTCACCTCGCCCCCGCCACCGCCGCCCAACTCCCCGCCCCGCTCGCCACTGCCGGCCGCCTCACCCCCTTCCCCCCGGGGATCCGCCTCCTCCTCGCCGAAGACAACGAGACCAACCAGCAAGTCGCCCTCGGCATCCTCGCCAAATTCGGCCTCACCCCCCGCGTCGTCCCCGACGGCCTCGCCGCCCTCGCCGGCCTCGACGAGGCCGACTACGACCTCGTCCTCATGGATATCCAGATGCCCGTCCTCGATGGCCTCGCCGCCACCCGCGCCCTCCGCGATCCTCTCACCCCCCGCCGCAACCGCCAAATCCCCGTCATCGGCCTCAGCGCCCACGCCCTCACCGGCGACCGCGACGACGGCCTCGCCGCCGGGTTCAACGACTACCTCACCAAACCCATCGACCCCGCCGCCCTCCACGCCACCCTCCAACGCTGGCTCAAAGAACCGGGAACAAAGAACGAAGAGCCAGGTACCCAAAACCCCATGCCGACTAGCTTACCCGCTTACCCGCTTACCAGCCCCCCTTCCCCGGCTCCCTCCCCCATCAATCTAGCCGAGCTCAAAACCCGCATGATGGACGAC
>JAIXRU010000331.1 GCA_027485045.1 Opitutaceae bacterium
CTCCGCGCGCCAAGTCGGTTGAGATCGTGCTGCAGTCCACGCTCTCCCCGCAGGAAACCTCGCTGCGCTACCGTTTGTCGCGACGTTCGGATGCGGAGGGCGCGCACGGGGTCTGGCAGATTATTTTGGAGGGTAATCTGCATGGCTGGTACTATTGGTATCAGGTAGACGGCCCGTGCGATGCGTTCGGAGTCTTTGATCCCAAACGTCGTATCCTCGATCCTTACGCGCTGGCCACGGTGGGGCGGGAAGGACCGGGTATCGTGGTGGATCGCACCCGCATCGGAATGTCTTTGCCGGTGGCTGATTACCGCACCCCGGCCTGGCATGATCTGGTGATCTGCGAAGCCCATGTGCGCGATTTGGTGGCTTACGCCCCGGACGCGGCGGGAGACCGCAGGCGGCGCGGCTTTTCCGATCTCAAAGCCTGGGTGGACGCCCCGGATTTTTATCTTTCCCGGCTCGGCGTGAACTGCGTCGAGCTCCAGCCTTTGCAGGAATTTGATAGCGTCACTCCGGAGGAATATCACTGGGGCTACATGACGGTGAATTACTTCGCGCCCGCCAGTGCTTATGCGACTCGGCCAGACGCGGCTTCGGGTCTGCGCGAGTTGCAGGAGCTGGTGCGCGCTTTTCACGCTAGGGGCATAGCGGTGATCGTAGACGTAGTGTACAATCATGTGGGCGAGCCCGCCCACCTGGTCTTCCTGGATAAGCTCTACTATTTTGAACAGGACGCGGCCGGCGCTTTGGCTAACTGGAGCGGGTGCGGCAACGATTTGCGCACCTCGGCGGCGATGGCCAAGCGTCTCATCATTGATAGCTGTTCCCACTGGTTGGAGTTTTTCGGGGTGGATGGCTTCCGCTTCGATCTGGCCGATCTGGTCGGCCCGGCTGTGTTGCGCGAAGTCGAGATCGCGCTGAAGGCGATCAAGCCGGATGTCATCCTCATCGCCGAGCCCTGGAGTTTTCGCGGCCACGTGGCGGGGGAGTTGCGCGACACCGGCTGGGCGTCGTGGAACGATGGATACCGCAATTTCCTGCGCGACTACGTGCGCGGAGGCGTGCCGCGCGAGACCGTCGAATATTTTATCAAGGGTTCGCCCTGGTATTACGCCAAGTGGCCGGCCCAGACGGTGAATTACACCGAGTCGCACGACGACCGCTGCTGGATCGACGTCATCACCGAAAACTCGAATAACGACGGTCACCTGCCGACGGTAAACGACCGCATCCGCACCCATTTGATGGCGGCGACGCTGTTTTGCTCCATTGGCATCCCGATGATTTCGGCCGGGCAGGACTTCTTAAAGTCAAAGCACGGAGTTAATAACACTTATCAGCGCGGGGATCTCAACGCCCTGGACTACACCCGCATCACGCGTTTCCCGGCCACGCATGCGTATTTTGCCGATTGGATCGCGTTTCGTCGCTCGGTGGCGGGACAACTTCTGCGGCATTTTTCTCGCGCCACGGAGGGCTTTTTTGAGTTTCGCTGGGCGGAGAATAGCAGCGCTGCCGCGATCATTTATAACGCCGATTTGAGCCAGGGACCACAGCGGCTCTTGTTTGCGGTCAACGGCACTACGTCGGATGTCAGCATTTCCTTGGGAGAGTGGGCATCGTTACACTGGTGGCAGTTGGCTGATCAGGAGCGCTTTCTCACGCCAGGACGTATCGCGGGTTCGCGGAAGGTCACTCTTTCGCTGTTTATGCCTGCATTGAGCTGCGGACTCTGGATCGCGGAATAACCGTTAAACAGGTCGTCCGACAAGGATCGCGCAGTCCCGGCCAAGCCCTGCGCCGCCAAAACCCTTGCATTCCACGGGTACGAGCCCTTTTTTGTTTCTTTCCGCGTCCTCAAGGCGCGGTCCTCACCACCGCAAATAACACCACAAATCGAAGCCCTATCATGGCTATTAAAGTCGCTATCAATGGTTTTGGCCGCATCGGCCGCCTCGTCTTCCGCGCCCTCGTTGAACAGGGCCTGCTCGGCACCACGTTTGATGTCGTGGCCGTGGGCGATATCGTCCCCGCCGACAATCTCGCCTACTTGGTGAAATACGACTCCACCCAGGGCAAGTTCCAGGGCACGGTCTCGTCCAAGAAGTCCTCCCCGGACAAAGCCGAGGACGATGTGCTCGTCATCAATGGCCAGGACATCCTGGTCGTATCCGCCAAGTCCCCCGCCGAACTTCCTTGGGCCAAGCTCGGTGTCGATCTCGTTATCGAGTCCACCGGTCTGTTCACCGAGGCCGAAAAGGCCAAGGGCCACATCACCGCCGGTGCCAAGAAGGTCATCATCTCCGCTCCAGCTAAGGGCGAGGACATCACCATCGTGATGGGTGTTAACGACGACAAACTCGACGTCTCCAAGCACAGCATCATTTCCAACGCTTCCTGCACCACGAACTGCTTGGCTCCTCTCGTCCACGTCCTCCTCAAAGAGGGTTTCGGTCTTGAGGAAGGTCTGCTCACCACCGTGCACGCCTACACCGCCACCCA
>JAIXRU010000070.1 GCA_027485045.1 Opitutaceae bacterium
CGATGTCGATCAAGCTATCCACGAAGGTTTTCCAGTCGAAACCGGAGGCGAGTCCTGAGAGTTGTAAACCAGCCATGGGAGTAGGGGGGATGACGTTATGGTGGGGCGGTGCAAGGGCACACAGCCTCAGTATATTTCAACGGCACGCGTTGGACTAACTTAAGCGAATTGAGGTGGAATCCGCTTAAATTTCAGCCCGGCAGTTTTTTCCGCCAACACGGCGGAGGCGGGGCTTTTTTGTTAGGTTGATAACTAAAATATAAATTAAGTTATTCAAAGGTATATATTAATGAGTTAATTATTCTGGTTGGCCCCGTGCTTGCATTAGGTAAGTTATGTTAACCCAAACCGTACAGCCCCCGTTAGCTGATCAAGTTGTGGAATCCGTGGTTGGCGTAGTGCCGGCTGCTTTGCGTGGCGCCTTGCTGGACTTGGAGTCGCTGAGCGTGGGCGAGGCTGCGGAAGCGGATGCGGCGGGGTTGGTGAGTTTTGCGGCAGCTCGGGGCGAGGTGGTGCGGGCCTTGCGCGCCTGGGTGCGCCCGGATAAAAAACACCCGCTCTGGGCGCAGGTGCGCGGGGTGGTGGCCCAGGTGGTGGCGAAGCGGTGGTTGGAGCTGGCGCCGGCGGTCGACGCGACTGCGCCGGTTTCGCTCAAGTCGTGGGGCGAGTTGGGGGCCTTGTTGTTGTCCACGCCTTCTTGGTGCGTGGCCACGGTCGCGCCGCTGGCAGAGGTGCCGGACGAGTGGTGGGGCGCGTATGCGAGCTGGCTGCTGGCCACGCCGAGAGGGTTTAGCCGGCCGGGAGAGGCGGATGCGCTGGCGCGTCATCATGAGCGTGGTCTGGTGGAGCTGGCCCGCTGGGTGGAACGGAATCCCGGTTCGGCGGCGGTGAAGGCGGCGGTGCAGGCCTATTTGAACGTCGGTGACCCTGCCGCACTGGCGCTCAGTTCGCTGAACCTGCGGACCATGGCCGAGGCGCGGGCGAAGATTTTAACCCGGAGTTTTGGCGGCAAGCCCGGTGACTTCACGCCCTTCCCCTTGGCTCGGGCCGGCCGGCGCTTGCGCGTGGGCGTGGTGGCGCAGGATTTTGGTCCGCACGGCGCCACGTATCGGGTGCTGCCGCTTTTTGAGCATCTCGACCCCGACCGTTTCGAGGTGGTGTTATTCGCCGCCGACGAAGGCGATTCGAAGATCGAGCACCATTGCCGCGCCAAGGCGGCGCGCGTGGAGCGGCTGGCTTACGATCACGATTCGCGTTTGGCCCAGCTCCGTGCGGGCGAGCTGGATGTGGCGCTTTTTGCCGGGTCGCTGGACATGCGTGAGGAAGGGGTGGGGCGGCTCGCCTTGCACCGGGTGGCTGCCTTGCAGGTTTGCACCGAGCAGGCGGGCGCGACCACCGGTTTGCCCGAGATGGATCTGTTTATCTCCGGTGAGCTGGGCGAGCCCGAGGGAGCGGAGGCGCATTACCGGGAGCGGCTCGCGCTTTTGGCCGGACCGGCGCAGACTTTTAACTTCGAGGCGGATCAGGCCGCGGCTGCGCAAGAGTGGACCAAGGCGGCTTTAGGTATTCCGGAGGACGCCGTCGTTTTCGCCTCGGCGGCGGATTATCGCCGGATCACGCCGGAGACGTGGGCGGCTTGGATACAGTTATTGCTCAAGGCACCTGAGGCCCGGTTGGTTTTGCAACCGTTTACCCAGGGCAAGCCATCCGAGGCGGTGAGCACCCAGTTCGCCTTGCGCTGCGAGGCGGAGTTAAAGTCCCACGGCATTGATCCCGATCGCGTGCTGATCTCGACCCTGCCCCTGGATAACCGGGCGGATGTGCGCCGTCTTTTGCAGGTGGGCGAGGTTTACCTCGACAGCGTGCCGTGCAGCGACGTGGAAGGCGTGGCCCATGGGCTGGCGGCCGGCCTGCCGGTTGTGGCCATCGAAGGCGGTTCGTTGCGCACCCGGGCGGGGGCCGCCCTGTCCCGTGCGGCGGGACTGGATACGTTAATCGCGCACGACGCCGAGGCTTACGTGGAAATCGCGGCCGGGCTGGCGAGCGATGCCAGCCGTCGCCAGGAGTTGGCCAACGCCTTGGTGGTCACCATGGAGAAGATGCCGGTTTTCCTGGATAGCCTGGGCCGTAGCGACGCCTTCGGTGCGGTGCTGGAAAACGCTTTCGACGAAGTGGTGGCGCGTGGCTTGCCTGCCTTCAAAGCCGGTCGCGCCCCGCTACGTCCGGATGCGATACTGGCGCTCGATGGTGCCGCTCGTTATCGCATGGGTTTGGATCTGCTGGAAACGGGCCGCACTTCCCGGGCAGTGGATTATTTGATGGCCGCTCTGGCTCAGGACAACGGCACCGCGCTCCTCTGGTATGATGTTGCCCGTGCGCTCCGCGCCAATGGCCAGCTCGCCGACGCCATCCAGGCGCTGGAAGCGGGTCTGCGGCTCGACGGATCGATGCGCGACGCCTGGCGCATGCTGGCCGAGCTGGCCGATGCGGCAGGAATGACGGACCTGGCCGATGATGCACGCGGAGTGATCGCCCAACTCTCGGCCACCACCGCCGCCGCCGCGCCCAAGGGCTTGCGACTCAACCTCGGTGGCAAACTCGGCCAGGTGCGCTCCTCGGCTGCCAACCAAACCTAAACCCTCAACCCCTAGTTACCATGACCCTGTCCTCTACCTATATGGATTTGTCCGAGGCCAACATCCTCGTTACCGGCGGCACCGGTTCCTTCGGCAAAGCCTTTGTGAAAACCGTGCTCGAACGCTATCCGAACATCGGCCGTCTAGTGGTGTTGTCCCGCGACGAGCTGAAGCAGTTCGAGATGGCCCAGCAGTTTTGCGGCAAGCAGCATAAGGCCCTGCGCTACTTTATCGGCGACGTGCGCGACCCCTCGCGGCTCAAGCGTGCCTTTGAAGGCATCGACATCGTTATCCACGCCGCCGCGCTTAAGCAGGTGCCTGCCGCCGAGTACAACCCCTTTGAGTGCATCAAAACCAACGTGCTCGGCGCGCAAAACGTGATCGAAACCTGTCTCGACATGGGCATTCAACGCGTGGTGGCGCTCTCCACCGACAAGGCCGCCGCGCCCATCAACCTCTACGGCGCGACCAAGCTCTGTTCGGACAAACTTTTCGTGGCGGCCAACAACATCGTGGGTCCGCGCGACCTGCGTTTTAGCGTGGTGCGTTATGGCAACGTGATGGGCAGCCGCGGCTCGGTGATACCGTTTTTCCTGGAGAAGAAAAAGACCGGCATCCTGCCCATCACCGATCCGGCCATGACGCGCTTTAACATCAGCCTGCAGGAGGCGGTGGAAATGGTACTGTGGAGTGTACAAAACGCCCACGGAGGTGAGATCTTGGTGCCGAAGATTCCGTCCTACCGCATCGTCGATCTGGCCAACGCAATCTGCCCTGAATGCGCCAAGCCCATTGTCGGCGTGCGTCCCGGTGAAAAAATCCATGAGGAGATGATCACCCCGAGTGACAGCTTTCAGACCGTGGATTTGGGCAAGTATTACGCCATCCTGCCCTCCGGGGCAGCTTACACGCGGGAAGAATATTGCGCGGTGCACAGCGCCCGTCCGGTGCCCGAAGGTTTTTGCTACAACAGCGGCACGAACGAAACATTCCTCAGTGTCGAGGAGCTGCGCACCCTGATCGGCACCCAACCCGCCACGGCGGCGGCGTAAAACCGAAATTTGCAATGAACACCTCTTTCTCGAATCCAGTTGGTATAACCGACTTAGTTATGACGGAACAGACCCGTAGGGAGTTTTTGAGCCAGATTCCGTCCGAGACTAGCCTCGCCGAGAGGGTTTTATTATATGAGCTCTTCAAGAATGCGTGGGACGGCGAAGGAAAAGTAGTGGAGATCGGGCCGTTTCTAGGCGGCACCACGAGAGCTATCGCCGCAGGGATGATGATGAATTCAAGGCGCGCCGAGGGAGCGGATCTCCATACTTTTGATCGCTTTAGTGATTATCACACCCCGGAAAACCTGCGCAAAATGATGGAGTCGATGGTGCAGTTGAAAATATTTACGGCCAGCGATGCGGACCGACTTTGCGCTACAGGGAGTTTTCTTACCTTGTTTCGGGCCATCCATGAACCGCAGGATTACTACAAGATACTTCATGTTCACGATTCACCGATGCCTGATTACCCTCAAGAGGTGAATAGCTCGACCGCATTGGATTGTTTTAATGGTGAAACCGCGCTGGGGGCGGTATTTATAGATGGATGCAAATCCTGGGCGTCCACTCATTACGCCATGAAGTACCTCTTGCCGCGCACCCGCCTGAACGCGCCGATTATTTTTCAGGATTTTGCCTGGTACACGTGCTACTGGATCAGCGCTTTCGTATATGCTCTACGGGATTATTTTACTTACGAAAAACACGCGGATTCCACCTATGTTTTTAGACTCAAACAGGCGGTTTCCGAGAAAGAAATTACCAAGCTATTTACCACCACGCCGGAAGCGATGGGGGCTTTGTTTTTTCAGCAAGCTGATGATTATTTATTCACCCAGAGTCAGGCGCGAAATGATAATCGCGGGGCATTGATAGCTCGTCTGCATCACATTGCAGCCCTGGCCTCGACCCAGCGACTGGATGCTGCAGCGAAAATCCTTAAAAGTATTAATCCATATGATTATAAGGCCCACGTTGATTTGATTAAGGGTTGTCTAAGTAGCCCGACTTATCGCCCATGCGGGAAGAAAATACTGTGGACGGATAAGAACTAATCGATTTCTGCCAACGAAATTTCTTAATACCTTGTTTAAGCCTTCTAAAATGCTAGACAGACAGGATTCCAGAACCGTTCTTGTAACGGGGGCGGGAGGGGTTTTAGGGCGAGTCGTGTGCCGCCTGCTGGCGAATTTCGGTTATAAAGTGATAGGGCATACGCGAGTTTCAGCCGTTGACGAGGTATGTAATGATAAGGTCTGTTTCTCTTTGGAAGACACCGATAAGCTAATGGCTGTATGCACGGGTTTAGCGCCTGAATGGATTATACATACGGCTGCAAATACCAATGTCGATTCCTGTGAGCGCAGGCCTGAAGACGCGGCCAAAATACATGTTGAGGGTTCCTACGCGCTGGCCTTGGCTGCGGCACGAAGTGGTGCGCGTTTACTATATATATCCACGGATTCGGTATATGATGGTGAATTGGTGGGTGCTCATTCCGAGTCGGATCCGTTGCGCCCACTTAATGTATATGCGCACACCAAGCTTTCTGGTGAAAAAGCATGTTTGCTAGCCGCTGAGGACACGATTGTTGCGCGGGTTAATTTTTTCTCCCTTGATCCACAAATTCGGCGCGGATTGGCACATAATATTCAAGCACAGTTATTTGAGAACATGCCTTTTACTGGCTTTACCGACGTGGATTTCAGTCCGCTCTCCGCGTACGACTTAGCTTTAACTTTGCTCGCGATTTTGCAGAAAAACTTACCGGGCGGAATTTATAATTTGGGAGCCTCGGATTCTTGTTCCAAGTATACTTTTGCCAAGATGCTCGCCGAGTATGCGGGAGCGGATGCCAGTCTGGTTCACGAGGCCCGTTTAGCGGATTCACCGCTATTGGCCCTTCGCCCGCGTAATACTGTGATGAATAGCAATCGTCTGGCTGTAGCCTTAGGTAGCAAGATGCCGACAGTGAGGGACAGCCTACGCGCGGAAGTGGCCAGGGGCCGGATTTTAACAGCAGTTGCGGCAAACGCATAAATACATAATTTACATTATACTATGCCTTCGTTCAAAATTGGAAATCAACTTGTGGGCGATGGACACCCCGTGTGGTTCATCGCAGATATTTCCGCAAACCATGACGGCGACCTTGATCGCGCTATCGCGCTTATTCACTTGGCGGCGGAAAGTGGGGCAAATGCCGCGAAATTCCAGAACTTTCGTGCTGATTGTATTGTAAGTGATCATGGCTTTAAATCACTTGGCAATCAGCAGTCACATCAAGCAAAGTGGAAGTCGGGTGTTTGTGAGGTTTATCGTAAGGCGAGCTTACCCTGGGAGTGGACACCGATCTTAAAAGCTGAGTGTGAGCGCGCGGGAATTACGTTTTTCTCCGCACCTTACGATTTGCCTGCGGTGGATATGCTGGACCCATTCATGCCTGCGTATAAGGTTGGTTCAGGTGATATTACGTGGCATGAGATAATCGATCGCATGGCCTCCAAGCGCAAGCCCGTGTTGCTCGCCACCGGTGCGTCGAAATTGATTGAAGTGGAGGCGGCAGTCGCGGTTATACGAACTCGCGAGGTTCCCTTTTGCGTGATGCAATGTAATACCAATTATACGGCGTCACTTGATAATTTTCGGCACAGCCACCTCCGTGTATTAAGCACTTATGCCGAGCAATTTCCCGACGCGGTGCTGGGTCTTTCCGATCATACGCCTGGTCATGCCACCGTACTCGGGGCGGTGGCACTGGGCGCGCGAATGGTCGAAAAGCATTTTACCGATGATAATACACGCGAAGGACCAGACCATCCCTTCTCGATGAATCCCCGCACGTGGCGCGAAATGGTTGATCGTACACGCGAACTGGAATACGCCCTTGGATCGGCTGACAAATTTGTGGCAGAGAACGAACGCGAGACGGTGGTCATACAGCGGCGTTGTCTGCGGGCGCACACCGACTTGGCTGCGGGAACCGTGCTGACGATTGATCATATTGATGTGCTGCGCCCGGCACCGGCAGACGGATTAGAACCGACTCAGCTTGCTTCATTAATTGGTCGGAAATTACTTACTCCGGTTGTTCGTGGTCAACACTTTACCCTTGATGGCGTCGTCGTTGTTTAAGTCATTGTCATGCGCCTTCTTTATCTCACTCGCCATTATACCGGACACGATGCCCGCTGGCTGCGTGTGCTGGGCGCGAACGGCTTAAAGCTCGCATTCTTGGCGTTGAATAAAATGGATACAGTGGGCTTTCAACGCATTCACTCTGGGGTGGAATTGCTGGCATCGCCCGAACTTCGGCCCGATGCGGATACAGAGTTATTGATTGCCGCTTTGCCGCTGCTCAAAGTCGAATGGGAGCGGTTTTCGCCCGACGTTGTCCTGGCTGGTCCCTTGACAGACGCCGGTTTCTTGGCTGCGCATATCGACCCGGCGATTACGTTGATGATGAGCTGGGCGTTCGATGTTATGTATGAGGCGCGTCGCAATCCACAGGCTGCTTCCCGTTTGGATTATGTATTTAATTGTGGCGCATCATTGTTCGCCGACTGTGATGCGGTCGTTGATAAATGTGATCTCATTGCAGGCCATGCTGTACCGAGAGGGTGCACGTTGCCATGGGGTTTGGCCGACGAGGATCGTCCGGTCGCCGTTCAGGGATGGCGAACCCGTCTGGGCGATGATAAAGCTCTTGTTGTTTTAGCCGTGCGTGGGTTTGATCCCGTACATCGGCCCTTGATGTTGATTGACGCATTTATTAAAGCGCACAAACAGATGCCCTCAATGCGTTTGTGGTTGGCTGGGGACGGTGAGCTCCAAAAAGAAGCCGTGGCTGCGATTGCCGTTGCTGGCATGCAAGCCTCGGTTCGTTTATTAGGGCGGTTGGATCAGGCGGAGTTGGCGGGTTGTTACGCCGAGGCAGACTTGTATCTTGCCGGTTCCATCTGTGACGGTTCTTCGATTTCGCTTCTCCAAGCCATGCATGCAGGATTGCCCTGTATTGTTTCCGATTTGCCGTCTAATCGCGAATGGATCGGTAACGAAGGAGGAGCCTACGGCAACGATGCCGATTCTTTCTCCGCCAAATTAGTACAAATTGCGCAAATCTCACCTTCGTCACGTGAGTGCATTGCTAAACGAAATCGGTTACAGGTCAGCTTGCGTGCCGATATTCACACCAATTTACCGCGATTGATGCATACGTTGCGTGACACCGCCTTTCGCGCTAAAAGAACCGCTCATACTACCCATTGTTGATAAAATATAAATATGAAAATCGTCGCTACTATAGAAGCTCGCATGACGTCCACTCGGTTGCCGGGAAAAGTGCTTAAACCGTGTTTGGGTCGTCAAATGATGGAACTGTTGGTGGAACGCGTTAAGCGCAGTCGTTTGATCGACGAGATAGTGATTTCTACAACGGTTAACCAAACCGACGATGTTCTCGTGCGTTGTGCGCAAGATCTTGGCGTAGGGTATTATCGCGGTAGCGAGGAGGATGTCGTTGAACGAGTGGTGGGTGCGATGGATGCCGCTGGCGCGGATATTGTAGTTCAACTCACCGGAGATTGTCCTTTGCTGGATTGGGCGGTTGTGGATCAGCTTATACGTTTATATCAGGCAAACACCTTTGATTACGTCAGTAATACCCTTGTGCGTTCTTACCCCCGCGGGCTCGATTGTCAGGTGGTTTCGATGGAGACTTTGCGCGAATCGTTGCGCATCGCCTCTGACCCGGCGCAACACGAACATGTGTGCCTTAGCATCTACGAGCGTCCGGAACGCTTCCGGCTCTTTAACCTCATGGCACCGCCCGCGCTGTGTTACCCCGGCCAGCGTTGGACTCTCGATACCGAGCAGGACTACCGCTTCATCAGCACGATCTACGAGGCGCTTTACGCCAAGAACCCCGCGTTCACCTCGGCCGACATCCTCGCGTTCCTGCAGGCGAATCCCGCGGTCGAGTCCATCAACAGCGAGATCCGCCAGAAGGCCGTTCGCTGATTTCAGCCCGTTTCCACCACCCTTCGAATTGTCGTCATGAAAACTTATTCCACCGAGCAAGAGCGTTTTTGGGCCGGCGCCTTTGGCACCGAGTATATTGGCCGTAATACCGGCCCCGAGCCGTTGGCCGCCAATCTGGCGCTCTTCTCCGAGATCCTCAAGCCGCTCGCCCGCATCGGCAGCGTGTTGGAGTTCGGCGCCAACATCGGAATGAACCTCCGGGCGCTTTCCCTCCTGTTGCCTGCCGCCCGGCTGGAGGGCATCGAGCTCAACGACCGCCCCGGCGCCGAATTGCGCGCGTGGGGCGGGGCCGCCGCGATCCATCATCAGTCGATCCTCGATTTCGAACCGATCAAGCCGGTTGATTTCGTCTTCGCGAAGACGGTGCTCATCCACATGCCGCCGGAGCATCTGCCCGCCATTTACGACAAGCTGCACGCCAGCACCGGCCGCTACCTGTGCGTGGCGGAATACTTCAGCCGCACGCCCGGCGAGGTGGAGTATCGCGGGCATAGTGCCAAGTTGTTCAAGCGCGATTTCGCCGGAGAAATCCTCGACCGCCATCCCGGTCTCACGCTGCACAGTTCTGGCTTTGCCTCGCTGCGCAGCTACAACTTCCCGCAGGACGATCTCACGTGGCATCTGCTCGAAAAACGCAACTGACCATGAGCATGCTCCCCGCCATACTCGGAGGCGAACCGCTCCGCAGCCAACCCTTCCCCAAACGCCGGACGATGGGTGCGGCCGAAAAAGAGGCCGCGCTGGCCGTGCTGGATACCGACTGCCTGTCGGGTTTCCTCGGCGCGCCGGGGCCGCATTTTGACGGCGGCGAACAGGTGCGCGGGTTCGAAGCCGAGTGGGCGCGCATGACCGGGACACCCCACGCGCTCTCCTTCAACTCGCTCACCACCGCCCTCACCGCCGCGATGGGCGCGATCGGGATCGAGCCGGGTGACGAAGTGATTTGCCCGCCCTACACCATGTCGGCCTCGGCTACCGCCGCTTTGTTTTACGGCGGCGTGCCGGTTTTTGCCGATATTGATCCCGAGACTTTTTGCATCGATCCGGCCTCGGTCGCCGCCCGGATCACGCCGCGCACGCGCGCGGTGGTGGCAGTGCACCTGTTCGGTCATCCGGCCGATATGGACGCACTGCTCGCCCTCTGTGAGCCGCGTGGCATCGCAGTGATCGAAGACGCCGCGCAGGCGCCGGGTTGCCGCTACCGCGGGCGTTCCGTGGGTTCGCTCGGGACCGTTGGCGGTTTCAGTCTGAATTACCACAAGCACATCCACACCGGTGAGGGCGGAATGATGACGACCCGCGACCCCGCCATCGCCCGCCGGCTGAGCCTGATTCGCAATCATGGCGAGAACGCCGTCGCGGCCGACGCCGCCGATGCCGATCTCGCGGGCACGATCGGTTCCAACTATCGGCTGACCGAGATCCAGGCCGCGATCGGTCGCGCGCAAGTGCCCCGTCTCGAGGGAATCCTCGCCCGCCGCCGGGCCTTGGCGGCCCACCTGACCGGTCGGCTGCGCGGACTGCCCGGCATCGAGCCCGCCGTCACCAAGCCGGGCTGCGAGCACGGCTTCTATATTTACCCGATCCGGTATTACGCGGACCAGACGGGACTGCCCCGCGGCCGCTTTGTGCGCGCGGTCGCCGCCGAGCTGCCCACGCCCACCGGTTGGGAAACCACTCCGCTCGCCGAAGGCTATGTGAAACCCCTCTATCTCGCGCCGGTTTACCAACGCCGGATCGCGCTGGTGCGAAGCGGATTTCCCTTCAACCTGAGCACGGGGGTGGATTATCGGAAGGGCCTGTGCCCGGTCACGGAACGCGCCTACGAACACACCTTGCTCGTGACTCCGCTGGTGCGCGAGCCCCTCACCGAACGCGACATCGACGATTTCGCCGATGCGATCGAGAAGGTGCTGGCGCACGCCGGGGAAATCCGCGCTGTCGATGCTTCGGAATCCGGCTCCACCCCCTTCACCCCCACTCAAGCGGCCGGCTTTGCCGGTGTGCGCTAAGAGTCTCATGCAACCCTATCGCGCAGCTGTCATTGGATGTGGGCTTATCGGGAGCCGTTTCCAGAGCGACGCCGCGCGCATCGGCATCTACACGCATGCCGGCGCCTATGAGGCCTGCCCGCGCACCGAGCTTGTCGCGTTGTGCGATGGTGATCCGCGCGCGCTCGCGGAAGCGGGCGCGCAGTGGAACATCCCGTGTTTGCACGACTCGGTGGAGCGCCTGCTCGCCGAGGTGCAGCCCGAGATCGTGAGCATCTGTACTCCCGACGGGAATCATGCCGAGATGCTGACTCAGGTGTTATCCTCACCCGGAGTGAAAGCGGTCGTCGCCGAGAAGCCGCTCGCGCTCTCCGCCGACGAAGCCCGCCGCGCGCTCGCGCTGGCGCGAGGGCGACCGGTGCTGGTGAACTATTTTCGGCGCTTCACCGACAACCATCGTGCGCTCAAAGCGAGCCTGGTCGCCGGCGCGCTCGGCCGCATTTTTAAAGTACAAGGCGTTTATACGAAGGGGCTTTTTCACAACGGGACGCACTGGCTGGATCTCGCCCGCTGGCTGGTGGGTGAAATCACCGAGGTGCAGGCGCATGATTCGCTGGGTGAATCCGGGCCCGACCCGACCCTCGATCTGCGCCTGATGTTTGAGAGCGGCGCGGTCGGCACGCTCGCGGCCATGCCGCACACGGCTTATAGCATTTTCGAGATGGATATTCTCGGCGAGGCCGGTCGCGCCCGACTGGTCGACGGCGGCTGGATCATCGAAACCTCCCGGCCCGGCCCGAGTCCGCGTTATTCGGGCTACACGGTTTTGGGCGAAGCCGCGCGCCTGCCCGGCGACTTGCGGGATGCGACGCTCAAGGGAGTCGCGAATCTCGCGTCCCATCTCGACGATGCGCGTGTGCCGCTGGCCTGTTCGGGTCAGGACGGCCTGCAGTCGCTGGTGATTGCGGAGGCCGCCCGCCGCTCCCTCGCGCAACCACGCCCTATTGCGGTTCCGCCGCCCCTTTTATCATGAACCGAACGATCACAATCGACGAGCTGCCCCGTTATTCGCCCTGGCCCGCGCGCCTGTTGGGCCTGGCGGAATTCAACGCGCGCGAGAAAACCGCCGCGAACGTCCTGCGCGAATACAACGAGGACAAGTGGGGCGCGATGCTGCGGCTGTTTGATCGGCACGCGATCAGCTCCGTCGAGGATCTCGAGGCCCTCGTGGAGGATTCCGCCGCCGAGCTGGCCTGTCTCGTCGACGGTGAACTCCGCGTGATGGGTCTGGTCGAGGCGCACCGCCTTTACTTTGAAGCGGTGTCGAGACGGCTCGCGGCCTATGCGGACGCCTCCGCACTCGTGGAGTTTGGCTGCGGCTATGGGGCGATGCTGCTGCGCCTCGCGCGCGATCCTGCCTTCCGGCATCTCCCGATTGTCGGCACCGAATTCGCGCCCAACGGTGTGAAAGTCTTCGAGCAACTCGCGGCGCGGAGCGGGATAGCCTGCCGGGCGGGCGCCTGTGATCTCACGCAGAATCCGATCACGCCGATCGCGGTGCCGCCCGGCGCGCTCCTTTGCACCGTGATGGCGTTGCCCTGCATTCCCACGCTCGATGTCGGAATGTTCAAGGCGTTGGCCGCGCTCCGGCCGGCGGTGGTTTGTCACATCGAGCCCGTGCCGGAGTTCGCCGACGAGACTTCGATGCTCGGACTGCTCACGCGCCGCTACGCGCCCTTCAATCGCTATGCGACCGGGATCATGGATACGCTGCGCCGGGCGGAGGCGGAGGGCGTGCTCGAGATCATCGCCACCGAGCCGGCGATCTTCGGTATGAATCCGTTGCTGCCGGCCTCGTTCATCGCGTGGCGCCCGCGCGCGGTGGTGACGTAAACGGAATCATCCGCCTATGAATTCGCTCATTTCCAAAGCTAAAAACGTCCTGGTCGCCGCGCATGATGCGGGCGGCGCCGAGTTGGTATCCGCGTGGGTGAAGGCCCATCCCGGTCCGGACTATCGCTGCGTGGTCGACGGCCCGGCCCGGGCGGTGTTTGCCCGCCGGCTTGGCGAACGCTTCGCTTGCGCGACGAGCGCGCCGCCGGCGTGGATCGATGCGGCCGAGGCGGTGCTCACGGCGACGAGTTACGGTTCTGCGCTCGAAGACGGGTTGCGCCGCACCGCCCGCGCCGCCTGCAAGCCGGTCATCGCCTACCTCGATCACTGGGTGAACTACGCTCCGCGCTTCGACCACGGCGGAGAGCGGATGCTACCCGACGAATTGTGGGTGGCGGATGAGACGGCGGCACTGGTCGCGCGCGCGCTGTTTCCGGCGACGCGGCTCGTGCTGGCCGGTAATCCCTACGTAGCCGAGCTCCGGGCCGAAGCGGCGCGTCTCGGCGAGCCCCGGCGCTCCTCGTCCCGGATACTCTATGTCTCGGAGCCGGTGGGCCGGGCCAATCTTTGGATGCACGGCGAGGCGCGCCACGATGCCTATGACGAGTTCGACGCGTTGCGGCTTTTTCTTTCCAGGTGCGAGCAACCGGGCGCTCTCGGCGAAGGGGCGGAGATCCGGTTTCGCGCGCATCCGTCGGAGACGCGGGAGAAATACGCGTCGCTCCTGGCCGCCTTTCCTACATTGGCCGTCACGTTCTCGAACGGGACGACACTGCTGGAAGATTGCCGGTGGGCCGGCCGGGTCTGCGGGTGTTCCAGCATGGCGCTCTACGTTGCGGATGCGCTTGGCTGCGAAGTGTTCTGCTCGATCCCGGCGAGCGGTGCGGCGTGCCTGTTGCCCTTGCGAAAAATCACTTACTTGCGGGATCAGGTCGCGGCGGACTGTGCGTCCTTTTGATATGAGCGCTCCCGTAACTCCTCCCGTTCGGCTCTTCCGCCAGTTCTCGGCCCGTGAGAACGGCTGGTCCGATCACTACGGCGCTTTTCATGTCGCGGCAGACTACGCCGGTTGCGCCTTGCCCGAGCGTTACGCGATTCACGGGATCTGGCAGCACGGGAGCTTCCGCCCGTCGGATTGCGGCAAGCCGAGTCTGTTGGTATGCGGCGCTCCGGATGCGGAGAAACGCGTGGTCTGGGTGGCGCGTCGCGACGAGGAAGCCTGCCTGCTGGCCGCCGGTTATTCGAAGGCCCGTGCGATCGGCTTGCCCATGCTCTACACGCGGCCGACCGGCTTGGCGCGGATCCCCCGCAGCTTGCTGGTCATGCCCGGCCACAGTCTGGTTGGCTGGAAAGTGGGTGATCGCTCCGCCTACCGGCGCTACGCGGGTGAGATCGCGGCGCAGGCCGGCGACTTTGACCGCGTCGTCGTGTGCATCAGTCCGAGCTGCCGGAAAAACGGCCTTTGGGTCGACGAGTTTACCGCGAGGGGTTTTGAAATTGTCTACGGTGCCCAGACCGATGACCTCAACGCGCTCATGCGCATCCGCGCGCTGTGCGAGCAGTTCGAAACCGTCACCACCAACAGTTGGGGCAGCCACGTGGCGTATGCCCTGGCTTTCGGAGCGAGGGTGTCGATCGGCGGCACTTTTCCCTCGATAGATGCGGCGAACCTGATGGTGGATATGACGTGGCGGACCAATCCCGCATTGCTGGCACAGGCGACATCCGACGAAGCCATGCGCCAGGAACGTGAATTGCTGAGATCCTTTTATGTGCCGCCGCGCGAGGCCGTGGCCGACCGGAAACTCGGCGAATGGCTGCTGG
Organism: Opitutaceae bacterium; assembly: GCA_027485045.1. Lineage (GTDB taxonomy): Bacteria > Verrucomicrobiota > Verrucomicrobiia > Opitutales > Opitutaceae > IMCC26134_A. The sequence goes on from JAIXRU010000070.1 coordinate 14,440, forward strand.
GGACGGAGCAGAAAATTTCACCGGCGGAAATGCGCGAGCTGCTGGTCGGCATGGTTGACCCCGTGTTGCCCGAACCGGTTTCCGCCGCCCGCACTTCGGAGAACGCAGAGGGAAGTCGTCTGCTCTTCGTAATATCCGATACTCAGCGTTCTAACGGTAACTTGGACTTATTGAATCTGCTGCGTTGGTTGCGACGAGAGCGCGCGGTCGCGTTTGACGTGCTGATCGGCACGCCGGGTGGGGCCTTGCAGGAGGAATTCGCCAAGATCGCCACGCTATTTCTGCCCGGGAATCTGATACCGTCGCCGGAATGGTCGAGCGTGTATCGGCTGGCTTGCGTGGTGCCTTCCGCGGCTTCGACTTTGGCGGCGGCGGGGTTTGTCGAGCTGCCGCCGCTGTGGTTATTGGCGACTGAAGGGGTGGCGAGTTTGGAGCAGGTGGCGGCGCGGGACCTGGCCTGGTTGCAGCGCCATACGGTGCGTTACTATTGTTGCAATGAGGAGGTAGCCGAGGCTTTGGGCAAACGCTACGGGGTGCCAAAGGAGCGGATCGCCACCTTGCCCATGGGGGTGGATAGGAGGCGGATCGCATTGTGCGCAACCCAATCGGATGTGGCTCAATTGCGGGCCTCATTTGAGATTCCGGATACGAGCTTTGTCGTCGTGGCGACGGGCTTGCTTGATTACCGGCACGGAGCGGATCTTTTGCCCCTGATCCTGCGTTCCTTAAGAGCCAAGCTTGGGGCGGAACGGGATGTGGTGTTTTTTTGGTCGGGGGCGGTGGGTTCGGCCGAGTTCGACCAGGTATTGGCACAGGATGTGAGGATTTTGGGGCTGGGGCAGCATTGCCGGTTTTTGGGCGAGTTTGCCCAAGAGAGCATCTTGTTGGCGCTGGCCGACCTCATTTGTGTTCCTGGCCGCGATGTGGCGATCACGCCGACGCTGCGGGAGGCTCAGGCCTTGGGTAAACCTTTGGTGGCGTTTGCACAGTCCGGTCCGGTAGCCGATCTGTGCGCGGTCGGAGCGGGGGATCTGGCACCTTATCTGGATATCGAGGCCATGGCTTGCTGTATGGCCGAGCGTTTGTTGCGCGGGGAAAGGGTGGTTACGAAAGGTCCTGCGGTGCTGGAGCTGCAGGCGGGAGCCGAAGCTATGGTACAAGATTTTAAACAAATGCCTCCGCTGGCGTATGATCGAAAGGAGCGTCGAGCGTTGCGCGAGGTGTATGAGAGCTGGCGTTTGGCCGATAAAGCCCCTCAAGGCGGCTATGTTCGCGCCTATTTGCAGCGGCAAAAAGAGCGCGTGCGAGCCAGCCAACTGGCTGTGGCCGGGCGCAAACCGGAGGCGATGAAACTGTTAATCGTAGCCGCGCAAGGTGCGCTGGCTTTGAAAGATCCGTATGCTATTACCGAGGCGCTGTTGGAGATCGCGCACGACCTCGGGCGTTTGGATGGCCGGCAGGGGGAAGCGGTCCTGGCCGAGGCGCAGAAGTTTTGCCGGGCGCGCGGGCTTAATCTGGAGCATATACGCAAGACCCTGGATCTATAATTTTATACAATGAAAAACTCCCATTCTTTAGATTCGACCATTAGGGCGGAAGCGACGGTAGCGCGGCCGTTGAGACCATTGTTTGTGGCTCACGGTCCGAATAAATTAAACGGGCCCAATGTATGGCTTACACGTTTGCTTCCCGATTTGGTAAAGCGCGGATTTGAACCGCATTTATTGGTGGTTTCCATACAATTAAAATGCTCTATTTTCGATCCTCTGCGTGAGACCGGAGTACAGGTTTCGCATATCGATTGGGATTATACGGATGGCATCATGCGGAACATCGCCAGCTATGCCAAGGCCAACGATTGCGACCTATTAATGGCCAATCTCAATGTCGCGTCGTATTTTGTCTCACCCTATTTCAAGGCTGCGGGTTTGCCTACGGTCGGCATTCTGCACTCTGACGATGTGTTTTATCGGGAAGTGGCCTCGCAGTTCATGCTGGATCAGGAGGGGCGTTATTTGAGTGCGATGGTTTTAGTATCAAAATTCCTTTACGATCATTACGCGACTTTGCCGGTCGGCGCTTGCCGCCTGGTGCATTCGACTTACGGGGCACCGATTCCTTCGCAAAAAACCAGCTACCATAACGCGCCGTTCCGCTTTTTGTATGTGGGGCGTTTGGTGGATGAACAGAAGCGCATCACCGATGTAGTGAAGGCGATGATCGTGGTCTTGCAGCGTAACCCGGAGACGGAGTTTTGGATTGCGGGCGAAGGCTCGGAACGAGGAGCGGTGGATGAGCTCATCGCGCAGTCGCAAGTGAGCAGTCGTATAAAAATGCTGGGGGGCGTGCTTCCCACTTCCGTGCCCAAACTCTATAACGCGTGCCAGGCCCTGGTGTTATTAAGTGATTATGAGGGGCTATCCATCGCTTTAATGGAGGCGATGTCGTTTGGTATTGTGCCTATTTGCACCTATACCCGCAGTGGCATCGACGAAATTATCATAGACGGGAAAACAGGGCTTTTAGTCGAGGATCGTGGGGAGGCGTTTCAGAAGGCGGCGCATAGTTTGATACAGGATAGAAAGCTTTGGCGCACGTGTTCTTTGGGCGCGGCGGAGATTGTCGCCCGCAAATTCTCCACCCGGGAAAACTCCAATCAGTGGGCGCGTTTGATAAAGGAACTGGTAGCCGAGGCCGGACCCAGGCTGCCCTTGGATTTACCGGAGGAGTTGATTCTTCCCCCGGTCGGCTCAAATCCGATGGGTTTGGCTCGCGAGGATCGCAGAAAGAAAAGCAAGGGAACCGGTGTCGTTGCGAAGGCATGGGATAGTGTAAGCGAGATAAGTTCCGGGGTTGAGGCGGGGACGGCTGGCTCGCTTAATAGTGAAGTTCAGCCTAGCGAGCTACCGGTGCTGCTGGTGCGTTCCCACGAGTTTAATTACTCGGAGACGTTTCTGGAGGATCATGTTGCGCATATCTCCAAGAACCTGACCTTGCTCTATGGCTGGCCGTTTCCTCGTTTCGTGCGTGGGGATAAAACGGTGCTAACGCCCACAACGGAAAAGAAGATCGGTGATGTTATCGCCGGGCGCGCTAAACTCACTCAGGAGGTCTGGGTGGCTTACGGTCAGCAGTTGGCGTTATTTATTCGTGGAGCGGGGGTTCAGTCCGCGATTTTAGAGTCTGGATTGATGGGCTCATTCTTACACGAGGCATGCACCTCCGCCGAGGTGCCCTATGTGGTGCATTTTCATGGGGTCGATGCGTTTGGGCGCGAGTTATTGGACAATTGGCTGCCGCACTACCGAAAGTTTTTCGCCACGGCTTACCGTGTGGTGGGCGTCTCGCAGGCGATGTGTGCGCAATTGGTCGAGCTCGGCGCGCCCAAGGAGCGGGTTTTACACGCGCCCTATGGAGTCGCGATCAATCTGCCTGTCCTCGCCCGTCCGGCCGAGGTGACTCCGCAGTTTGTCGCGGTGGGACGCTTCGTGGAAAAAAAGGCTCCGCTCAATACCTTGCAGGCCTTTGCGCAGGTCTGGCGCGAGGTGCCGGAGGCGCGTCTGGTGATGATCGGCGATGGTCCCTTGCTCGCGAGCTGCCAGCAATGGGCCATGGCCAACGGAATCGCCGAGGCGGTGACCTTCGCCGGGGTGCAAACCCGAGACGAGGTGTCGCGCCACATGGCGGCCTCGCGCTGCTTCGTGCAACACAGCGTAATCGCCTCCAACGGGGATAGCGAGGGGCTGCCGCTGGCGGTTTTGGAGGCGGGGGCGCACGGGTTGCCCGTGGTCTCGACCCGGCACGCGGGTATTCCCGACGCGGTGATCGAGGGCGAGCATGGCTACTTGGTCGCCGAACACGACATCGCAGGGATGGCCGCAGCGATGCTGCGCATCGCGCGCGATCCGGCCCTGGCCGCCCGGCTGGGTGCGGCGTATCGCGAGCGGGTAGTGGCGAATTTCTCCCGCAAAGTCTCGATCGAGCGCTTGCAACGCTTGCTGGCCGAGGCGGCGAATGGGGAGGCTTTGCCGGAATCGAAAGTGCAGGAACGCTTGGAGGCGGAAATCGTTGCAGCCCAGGCTGCCGTGACGTCGGCGCGAAACGCAGGCGATATTGAAGCCGAAGCTGCGGCCTTGCAGGAGCTCTTGGGTTTGGACCGTCGCCAGACCGCCGCTTACGAGCGTTTGGGTGATCTCCTGCATGGCGCGGGTGATGAAGCGAGCGCCTACATGTGTTATCGCGAAGGAGGTCGTTTAGGCGGGCTGAGTGGCGAGGCGGCGACTCGACTGAGCGCTTTGGAAGCGGGTGAAGCCGGGGCCACCGAACTGGCCAAAACCTATCGCGAGCAAATCGGTGAAGGTGAGGTGACTCGCACGTCCACCCCGCATCGTATCCTGGTGGTGACGAACCTCTTTCCTCCGCAAGAGCTAGGGGGGTATGGACGCACCATGTGGGAGTTTTGCGACTTGCTGGAGCGGCGCGGACACGAGGTGAAAGTGCTCACGTCCGACAGCGTGGAGTGGACGCGTCCGTTTGATCCTGGGATGGACCGGCTGGAAGCAAAGGTGGAGCGCACGCTTGGACTTTTTGGCACTTGGAAAGGCGGAGGTGCGGTGCTTAACCCGGATTGGTTGGAGCTGCGCAAAATCGCGGCGGGAAACACCCGGGTTATCATGGAGGCGGTCGCCTCGTTTAAGCCGGATCGGGTAATGGTCGGTAATATCGATTTCGTGGGCTACATGTTTATCCGCGAGTGCCTGAATGCGAAGATTCCGGTGCTGCACCGTTTGGGTAATGGGGAGGCGGGTTATGTGCCCGACCCCTCGCTGCAAAGCCCGTATTTCTGTCTGGCGGGCAATACGGAGTGGTTGAACCGGCGTTTGCAGGAAAAAGGCTACCGCGCCGGTAGTTGGGCGGTGGTTTATCCCGGCTCGCCCTTGGAGCATTACTATCGTGCGTTTCCGCCCCGCTTCGACCGGCTGCGCATCGCCTACGCCAGTATTTTCGCGCCCTTCAAGGGGCCTCAGGTTCTGTTCGAGGCCTTGGGGCATCTGGCCCGGGCCGGGGTGGACTTTACTTTGGAGTGCGCGGGCGAACAGCCGGATCCGAAATTCAAGGCGCAGTGCGAGCAACTCTCCCGGCGCGGTGGTTTCGCGGAGCGGGTGCGGTGGCATGGCTTTATCAACCGCGCCGGTTTGGCGGCGATGTTCAGCCGGTGTAACACGCTGGTTTTCCCAAGCGTGTTTGAGGAGCCCTTTGGCAAAACGCAGATCGAGGCCATGGCGGCGGGTCTGGCGGTGGTGTCCAGCGGCACGGGCGGCACGGGCGAAATCGTGAAACATCAAGTCAATGGCCTGCTTTTCAAATCCAAGGACCCGGTGGATTTGGCGCGTCAGTTACAGTCTTTGCCGATCGACGCCGAGCGTTGGGCCAGGCTCGCTTCGCAGGGTCAGGCCGATGCCTTCCGCTTTACCACCGGCGAGTCGGTGCGCCGAATCGAGAAGTTCTTCGATTCCCGTTTCCCGGCGTGAGGTGCCGTTTTTGTTTAAGCCATTTTTCTCGGGCGGTATAACAAAGCTGGCATAGCGAGTTAACGTCTCATCCTTCAAAGCAGGCGAAAACGACGAAGCCCGAACCGGCGATTTTTTATCGCCGGTTCGGGCTTCGTTTGGGTCATGCCTTGCGGACCTGACCGAAGCCGAGGGGTTAACCGATCTTGGCCAGGCGCTCGATGGTTTCGGGTGCGACGACGCGTTCGATGTCGAGCAGCGTCTTTACCACGCCTTTGATCTTGGCCAAACCCAGCAGGTAGGAGGTGTCGATGCGGGCACCGAATTCCGGGGTGGGCTCGATCTCGGAGCTGGTCAGGCTGACGACTTCCTCAACGCTGTCCACCACGAGGCCCATCTGGACGTTGCGGCCTGCTTCGAGGGCGATTTGCACGACCACCACGCAGGTGCGCTCGGCGAGTTCCGCTTTGAGGCCGAATTTGATGCGCAGGTCGATCACGGGAATCACGCGGCCACGCAGGTTGATCACGCCCTTAACAAAGACCGGCATTTGCGGCACAGGGGTGATTTTTTGCAGACGGATGATTTCGCGGACTTTAATCACGGCGATGCCGTAGGCCTCGTTGTCGAGGACGACGGTCAGGTACTTGCCGGCGAGGCGGGAGGTATCGGAGGTGTTTGCGGTGCTCATTTTTAGGGGAAAAGTTGTTTTCGGATTTTTGTTGGCA
>JAIXRU010000134.1 GCA_027485045.1 Opitutaceae bacterium
GGCGACGACGCCGGTGTCGCCCGCCTCACCGCCCTCGAGTTACCCTTCACCCGCGTGACCTCCGTGCCCGCCGGCCCCGCTGGCAACAAGCTCCTCGTCGCCGGCCCCAACGCGCTTTTCAACCTCAAGGACTGGCTCGCGCGCGGTGGCAACGCCTTCTTCCTGCCCCGCCCCGTAACCGGTGCTCATCCGGACGGCTTAAAGGCTGCCCGAGCCACCTGGTCGCTCGCCCGCACCCTGCCCGACTGGCCCGAAGCCCGTGGTCTCAGCCTCGGCGACCTGCGCCTGCGCGTCGATCAGGACGCCGCCTTGTTCGCCCCCTCCGAAAACGTCGCCGCCGACGGAGCCCTCGCCCGCATCACCGAAGGCGAGGGCGTGGCCATCCTGTTCCAACTCGACGCCACCGCGCTCCCCGCCGACACCAAGACCTACCTGCGCTTCAGCCAATGGCGGCTCAACCGCGCCACATCCCAACTCCTCGCCAACCTCGGTGCCCAGTTCACCCGCGACGCCGACCTGCTCGACTTCTCCCTCCCGCGCGGCCAACCCGTCATGCTCGGCGGCGAATGGCGCACGAAGGTCGAGGGCGAACTCATCCCCGGGGCCAAGAGCCCCGACAAACCCTCCATCGACCCGGGCAACCGCGGCTTAGACCTCAACTGGTCTGAAGCCTCCTTCAACGACTCCGCTTGGTCCACGGTCACCCTGCCCGCCTATCCGCCCGAATTGGAAAAGCTCGACGGCGCCGTGTGGTTTCGCCGCGAGTTCACCCTGCCGCCCGAGTTCGACGGCCAACCGCTCAACCTCGCGCTCGGACCGATGGACGACTTTGAAGATGTTTATATCAACGGCATGCGCGTCGGCGGCACCCCCAAGGGCACCCCGCAAAACTGGGCGCTCTACCGTAATTTCAAGCTCCGTCCCGGCACCGCCAACGTCGGCCGCAACGTCATCGCCATCCGCCTCTGGGATCAATTCGGCGGCGGCGGTTTCGGCGCGACCGCCACCAACCCCATGCGCGTAGAACTCGTTAAACCCATGCAGCGCCCCTCGCCCTACACCCCCGGCTACCGCGACGACTACGCGCAAGGCGACGACTACGCGCGTTACTACCGATGGTAAGTATCCATCCTCCAGCCAAACGCCGCTCACCTTAACGCTTAAGACAATCTGTATTCGCATGATGAGTCCACCTAGCCAGACTAAAACCTGATTCAGGCCACCCCGCCAATCCAACTGCCTCCGTTCAGGACCGGCCACCCCTTCTTATCCCCATGCACACCGCCACTATCGCCAAACGTCTCATCGCGATCTCCCTGCCCGGAACATTGCCGCTCCTTGCCCAATCCACCCACCGCTTTGCCCGTGTACAAGTATCCACTCCCTGAGAAATAATCTCAATTGGACCCTCCCCCCCGGCATTGTCTAAGGAGACGGTGTTGGGGTTTTCTATGGGCTTTAACCGAACCGCCCGGATACCCCCTTCACGCATGATCCTCATCGAAACCCAGCACAAACGCATCCCCTGGCGCTGGATCGTTCTTCTTCAGATTCTGGGCCAGGCCCGCATCCTCGCCCTCTTCGCCTCGGGCAGCATGACGTTCACGATGCGCAAATACATCGAGTCGCCGCTGGTCATCAACTCCGTCTCCAGCCTCGACATCGTCTTCAACCTGCTCGTCGCCGCCCCCTGCCTCTACTACAGCGACCGCATCTGGACGCGCTTCGGCCGCCGCCTGCCCTTCGTCATCATCTCGTTCTTCATCCTGGGCGGCGTGCTCCTGCTCCTGCCGCTCGCCGGCGACGCCGTGCCCATGGTCGTGCTCGTGGTGCTCTGGCTCATCTTCTGGGACGTCGGCTCCACCTACGATACGCTCATCATGGAGATCATCCCGCCCGAGCAGCGCGGCCGCTCCTCCGCCATCGGCGCCTGGCTATTTAACGCCGCCATCATGCTCAGCGCCATCGTCATTAGCGGGCGCTTCGACGACGTCGTGGAATCCTCCGGCATCACCCTGCCCGGCGAGCAACTTATCTACTGGTGGGGTGCAGCCTGCCTGTTTTTCTGCGCCCTCTTCGTCGGCCTCTGCGTGCGCGAACGCCGCCCATCAGGCCCTCCCCCGGACGACCACGGCGGCGGCGTGAAAGGCGCGTTCAAAAGCCTCTTCGCCGAAAAAACCCTCTGGCCCATCTACCTGCTCGTCTTTTCAACCATCCTCATGAGCACCGGCCTCGGTGCCATCGACCCCCTTCTGATGACCGAGCAGTGGGGCTACTCCAAACAAGACATGGGCACCAATGTCTTCGTCGGCGGCATAATCAATCTCGTCATCATCATCCCCCTCATCGGCCTCGTCGCCGATAAGATCGACCGGCTCAAGATGTTCACCATCGGCGTCGTCGGCGGCCTCCTCTGCCAGATCTCCTACTACGTCTTTGTCCAGTTCATCCTCCCCGACCGCCGCCCCTCCATCGAACAGATGATCCTCTTCGGCCAGGCCGCCTCCGCCATCGGACAATTCTCCGGCATCGCCCTCATGCCCTTGCTGTACGAATACATCCCGCGCGACAAAATGGGCACCGCCCAAGCCGGCCTTAACTTCGTCCGCAGCATCACCCGCCTGATCACCCTCAATGGCATCGGCCTCTGGGTCACCACCTATTCCCGCTGGTTCCTCCCCGAGGGCCAATACGACTACTTCAGCGGCTACCTTTTCATGATCCTCATGAACACCCTCGGCTGCGGCATCCTCATCTACTTCGCTCGTCAGGTCCGGCGCGGCGCCATCCTCCCGCTCGGCCGCACCGACTTCCAACCGATCGAGAGCCCCGCACCTGTCGCCACGGAGGGCCGGGCATGAAACGCACCTTCTCCAGCCTGCTCTTCATCGGCGTCGGCCTCGCCCTCCTCTTCGCCTCCTACTCCTGGTGCAAACGTGAACTCAACCTGCGTCTGCACGGCCAGCCCGCCGCCGGCCGCATCGTAGGCATGGCGCTCAAACGCGCCGGTCACACCGACCTCCTCACCCGGATAGACACCCGCCTCGTCACCACTCTCGCCGATGGCACGCGCTACGTCGCCGAATACCGCGACTTTGTCCTCCAGTCCCCGCCCGGTGCCTCGCCCGCAAAACTCGCCCCCGTGCTCGCCGAGGCCGTCAGCGGCCAGGCCGACATCGTCCGTTGGCTGCTCCTGCGCGAAAGCCGTCGTCTCGAGGATCCGCTCCGCGTCGTCCGCATCGAAAAAACCGAGACGATCCACGGCTACTTCAATCTCCCCTTGCTTCCTCCCCTCCTCGGCTGGACCGAGGGCGGTCTCGTGCTCGACCCCGCCCCCACCGGCTCGCAAGCCGGCACCGTGCGCATCCATGGCGACTTCGATTTTCGCGACCCCGCGCGAGTCAAAGCCAGCAAAGGCGACTCCCTCATCGCCTACGATTACCAGCGCCTCGGAACGTCCATCACCCCGGAAAAACGTAACTTTTTTCTCTTTGCCGAGCCCTACGCGACCGAGTTTCGCCCGGTGTTTGCTTTCACCGCCAATGGCCAGGGGGTCGCACGCCTTTCACACGTCGGCCGCCACGGCGGCCCCACCCTCGCCCTCCGTCTCTTTGGTGAATGCGAGGTTTATTACGACCCTCGGCAACCCACCGAGGCAGTGCTCCTCGCCGCGATCGGACCCGGTCAGGGCGAGTGGCTCGCCTGGTTTAGCCGCCTTTGTGAAGGCATCTTCGCCCAGTGGGGCAGCGCCGCCCTCATCGCCCTTGCCGGACTCCTCTTCATCGGCACCGGCCTGCTCTTTCTCTCCCTTTTGCTTTTCCCATCGAAGAACCTCCCGGACCAACCCGCTGCCACCCCATGAAAGCCTCCGGCCTGGCGCTGCTGCTGGTGATCACCGCGCACGCAAGCCCTCTGCTCACGATTACCGACCAGCGGCTGCACCCGCTCCCCGCCGCGCTCTTCGGCCAGTTCCTCGAACGCCCGTCCTGGGGCGGTGAATACGGCCCCGAGGCCGTCTGCGACCCCCACGGCCGTCTCCCGCCCGCCGTCGAAACCGCCCTCGCCTGCCTCCACGCCCCCCTCGTCCGTTTCCCCGTCGGCACCGACGGCGACTACATCGACTGGCAAGACCTGATCGACCTTCCCGGCCGCGCCCGGCGCCCCATCACCATCGGCCATAAAGGCGACTCCATCACCAACCGCTTCGGCTTCCCCGAATACTTCGCCCTCGCCGCCCGCCAGCGCTGGCAAACCCTGCTCGTCGCCAACCTCCGCGACGCCCTCTACAAAAAGAAACCCCTCCCCGAGGCCGCCGCCCACGCCTCCGCCCTCCTCCGCTACGGCCTCGACCACGCTCCCGCCGGCTCGATTGCCGCCTTCCAAATCGGAAACGAAGGCTGGTTCTTCTGGCCCCCCGCCAAACCCGAAGACCGCGCCAACCTCGGCGTTTCCGACGACGCCGAGGCCGCCCGCTGGCTCCGCGAATGCCTTGTCGCCTACGCCGACGCCGCCCACGCCGTCTCGCCCGCCATCCCGCTCATCTGCGACGCCCCCCGCCCGCTCGACGGCGGCGGTCTCGAAAACAACGCCGCCGCCGTCTGGCGCGCCGCCGTTGACCACCCCGACATCCGCTCTCGTTACCAGATGCTTTCCGCCCACGCCTACGCACCCATGGGCCTCTGGCACACGGAACGCGCCGGCCAAAAGGTTTCCGCCGCCGCCCTCTCGCCCGACGAGATCTGGCTCGCCGCCCTCGCCACCCTTGGTCGCTTCGACTCCGACGGACAAAACGTCGCTGACCGCGCCGCCTACGACGACATCTCCGCCCTCGGCTACCGCGCCGCCGTCACCGAATGGAACTGGAATGGCTGGGACTGGAAAAAAAAGTTCCCCCAAGCCGGCTTTGACGAAGACCTGCCCTCCGCCCTAGGCACCGCCGGCTTTCTGCACGGGATGATGCGCTCGCCCCATGTCGTGCTCGCCACCCAATCCATGATGCTCGGCACCACCTGGGGCATCACCGGCGTGCGTGTCGCCAAGGACAACACCGTCCGCTACCTGCCC
>JAIXRU010000147.1 GCA_027485045.1 Opitutaceae bacterium
ACGATATCCTCGGCAACAAATACGGCGGCGACGGCCCCAAGCGCTTTCCCGGGGTCACGGTCCTGAGCTGGGAAAAAATCGGAAACTACGCCCTGCGCTTCGATTTCAGCGACCGCCATCGCACCGGCCTCTTCAGCTACGAGCTTCTGCGCCAACTCGCCGAGCGACATCGCTAGGAGCGCTCCGGCCCGCCGTTGTCGGCTTCGCTCCCGTTTTCACCTTCCTGCCGCCGCGCTTGCCTCGGCATCGCCGCGTATCCCTAACCCTTTTTTCCACCGCCCGTATCGTTTAAAATCATGTCCTTTCCCGCCCGCACCACTCTCGCCGAAATCGAACTCGGCTCGACCCTCCAGCCGAAATTCGGCGCCGACGGTCTCATCCCTTGCATCACCCAAGACATCGCCACCGGCCAGGTGTTGATGTTTGCGTTCATGAACGCCGAATCGCTCGTCCACACCCTTAAAACCAAAAAAGCCACCTACTGGAGCCGTTCCCGCAACAAGCTCTGGTGCAAAGGCGAAGAGTCCGGCAACGTGCAATGGGTGAAGGAGCTCTACACCGATTGCGACCAGGACGTGTTGCTCCTCAAGGTCGAGCAATCCGGCGCCGCCAACGCCTCCTGCCACAACGGCTACAAGAGCTGCTTCTACCGCAAACTCGAAGACCTCGACGGCACTGATTTCAAACTCGGCTTCCTCGGCCAGCCGCTCTTCGACCCCGCCACCGTCTATAAAAAGAAGTAGGCACCCATGCCCTGGCGTCCCGCCGAGGTCTCACCCAAATAGCGGGACGCCCGCCCATCGCCAAAAAAACGGCTCCGGGAACCGCACGGCCCACTGCGTGCCCGAAGTAGCTAAATTCAGAATCCACGCTTAGGTGTCTCTTCCCATGATCGATTGGACCCACTGGCACAACGAACCGTATCTCATCGGCGGACTCATCCTGCTGGGTTGGCTCTACGCCTTGGCGACGGGTCCCTTTCGTGCCCGCCTGGCACCCGCAGGCACGCCTTATCCACGTGCCAAGGCGTTCTGTTTTTATGTAGGCCTGATTTTTTTCTACCTCGCGGTGGGCTCTCCCCTCGATCAGGCCGGCGAGCGCTTCCTGCTCAGCGCCCACATGATCCAGCATCAACTGATCATCTACCCTGCGGCCATTTGTTTTCTGGTCGGGCTGCCCGAGTGGCTGCTGAGCTATGCCACCGGTAACGCATCCCTCCGCCTCCCGTTTCGCATCTTCACCCATCCCGCTATCTGCGCACTTGGCTACACGGCCATTATCTCGGTCTGGCACCATCCTGCACTCTATGACTGGGCCTTGCGGGTTAAGTACGTTCATATCGCCGAGCACGTGATGTTCTTCCTCGGCGCGCTGCTCTACTGGTGGCCGCTGCTCAGCCCGAGCCGGGAATTCCCGCGCGCCAAGCCTGCCCTGCAAATGCTCTACATCGTCGGCGTCACCATCCTCATGACTCCGCTCTTCGCCTACCTGGCCTTTTCCAGCGAGGTGCTTTATCCGACTTACGAATACGCCCCGCGCCTCTTTGATAACTTTTCCGCCGCCCAGGACCAATTGCTCGGCGCCGCCATCATGAAACTGGGCGGTATGTTCGTCAGTTTCCTCACCTTGGTTTGGGTTTTCTACACCTGGTATCAAAATACGGAACGCAAGTCGCCCAGCCACGGCATGGCTGCGGTCACTTCGAAATAAGGCTCCGCCCGCCGTGAACAAAACGTCCGCCCAAGACCCCTTCAACCACGCCGCGCGCGAGCTTATCGCCGCGCTGCGCGGGGTCGCGAACGACGTCCCTCCGCGCCAGTTTCGACGCCCCACCCAGGCGCTCTCGCCCCTCATCGAAGATCTGCTGGTCAAGCACCAGATCGGCCGCGCCGCCCCCGAGGATGCCATACGGGAAAACTGGCCCGGCCTCGTCGGTGCCGCCATCGCCCACTACTCGCACGCCGGTCAAATCGACCCGCGCGGCAAGTTGACCATCCTCTACAATCAACCCGTGGCCGGCAACGAACTGCGTTTCCACCAAACCGACATCCTCGCCCGCATCCGCGCCCTGCCCGGCTGCCACTTGGTAAAATCACTCGCCATCCGCGCCGGTTAAACCCGGTGGGGAGTTACCTCACTCAGCCGCCTTGGGCTTGGCGGGAGTCTCCCGCGCCGCCCAGCGCCCGGCCAGCACGCTGCAAATGACGAGCTGCAGCGGGTGGTAAATCATGATCGGCAGCAAAATCAGCCCCATGCCGGGGTGCGCCCCAAAGATCAACTGGGCCATCGGCACCCCCGAGGCCAAAGTCTTTTTCGAGCCGCAAAAAACCGCCGCGATCCGGTCCTCTTCGCTAAAACCCAGGCGACGGCTCACCGCATTCACCACACTCATCACCAAAATAAACAGCCCGAGCGCACCCGCCAAGGTCCACGCCAGGGTGCTCACGCCCTGGCCCGACCAGACACCCGCGACCACGGAATCGCAAAACGAGGTGTAGACCAGCAGCAGGATGGTGCAGCGGTCGATTTTACCGACCAAGGCTTTGTTCTTCGTAATCCAAGCCGCCAGAAAGGGGCGGCATAATTGGCCGGCCACCAAGGGCAGCACCAGCCAGCGAAACAGATCGAGCAAGACCTTGCCCAACGGCAGCGCTTCGCCCGAGGTTTTTAACAACACGCCCACCCACAGCGGCGTGAGCACCACGCCCAGCAAACTCGATAGCGTCGCGTTAAACACCGCCGCCGGCACATTACCCCGCGCCGCCGCAGTCAGCGCCACCGAGGAGGATACCGTCGAGGGCAACGCGCACAGATAAAAGAAACCCAGTCCAAGATCCCCCGGGAGCCAGGGTTTAAAAACCATCAGGCCCGCCAAACCGATCAGCGGAAAAAACAGAAACGTGCAGACCTGCACCACCGCATGCAGCTTCCACCGCATCGCTCCCTCGCGCAGCGCCGCGAAGGAAATCCCCGCGCCGTTAAGAAAAAAAATCAGCGCCACTCCCGCCTTGGTCAGCAACTCGGGCTGCATCCACCCGCCGCGCGCCCCGGGTGCGGGAAAGACCCACGCCAAACCGGCCGCAAGCGCCAGACCGTAGATAAACCAATCAAACGTTTTTTTCATTTTAACACGTTAACAAGCGACTGGTTTTCAAAATCATTGCGCGAGGCTACAAACAGTCCGGGCGCCGAAGACAGCAGAAAACCCTGCTCCTCGCCGACCACTTGGGATTGCGAGGCACGGGAGCCCCCGCACGCTGCCCGCCATGGCCTCCGCCCTCCTGGCACTGCAATCCGTCGAGTTCGCCCATCCCGGGATGACCGCACCGCTCTTTGCTTCGCTCACCGTGCAGTTTCCCTCCGGCTGGACCGGCATCGTCGGCCCCAACGGCGCAGGCAAGACCACCCTGCTAAAAGTCGCCACCGGCGAACTCACCGCCCAGAGCGGCCATGTCCAAAGCCAGGGCCTGGCGCTCTACGTCGCGCAACGCACCGACGAAGCCCCGGAGTTTTTCGAAGACTTCATCTGGGCGCCGGATGCCACCGTCCTAAAAGCCCGTCTGCGTGTCGGTGAAGATTGGCCCGAGCGTTGGTCCACCCTGAGCCACGGCGAACGCAAACGCGCCCAGATCGCGGTCGCGCTTTGGCGGGAGCCCGCCGTGCTCGCGCTCGACGAGCCCAGCAACCACATCGACACCGAGGCGCGCCGCCTGCTCCTGCTCGCCCTGCACGAGTTTCACGGCATCGGCCTGCTCGTGAGCCACGACCGGGCCTTGTTGGATGAACTGTGCGGCCAATGCCTGCTCATCGACCCGCCCGACGCCGTGCTGCGCCCCGGCGGCGTCACCGAGGCGATGGCCCAGCAAGACAACGACGAGAAAGCCGCCCGCAGCGCCAACGACGCCCTCCGCCGCACCGAAACCCGCCTCCAAGCCGAGGCGCAACGCCGCCGCGTCATCGCCGACCAGAAATCCGCGGCGGCTCGCGGCTCCAAACAAATCAAAATCCCCGCCCACGACCACGATGGCCGCGCCCAAAGAAACCTCGCGAAAATGTCCGGCAAAGACGCTTACGCCGGCAAGATGGTCGCGCAAATGAACCAACGCGCCGGCAAGGTGGCCACGCAACGCTCCGAGATCGCGGTGAAAAAACGCTACGAAACCGGCATCTGGGTCGATGGCGCTTCCTACATGCCCCGGGATTTCCTCCTTCGCCTGCCCGCCGGTCTCCTGCCCTTGGGCGGCGAACGCCAGCTCCACTACCCCGACCTGGAACTCGGCGGCACCAGCCGCATCGCCCTCACCGGAGCCAACGGCCTGGGTAAGAGCACGCTCATCCGCCACCTGCTCGCCCACTTGCAGTTGCCTGCGGAAAAACTCGTATCCGTGCCGCAGGAAATAACTGCCGAGGATTCCCGCGCCCTGCTCGAAGCAGTCAAACGCCTGCCCAACGACGAACGCGGCCGGGTGATGACCACCATCAGTCGCCTGGGCTCCCGGCCGGCCCGTCTGCTGGAGAGCGCGCTCCCCAGCCCCGGCGAAGTGCGAAAACTCCTGCTCGCCATCGGCATCGTGCGCGGCCCGCACCTGATCGTGATGGACGAACCCACCAACCACATGGATCTGCCCGGCATCCTCTGTCTCGAAGAGGCCCTCGCCGATTGCCCCTGCGCCCTGCTCCTGGTCAGCCACGACGAAGCCTTCCTGGGCAAAATCACCGAGGCCGAATGGCAACTCACCCGCGACGTCGGCGGCGACACCCGTCTGGGCATTCTGGGCTGATCCGCAGCGGATGCGCCCCAAGAGCCTATCCGAACGACGACCGGGCTTTGGTTTTTATTTTTGGCCTCACGGCCGAAGCGTGCATATTTGCTCCCATGCCCGAACCCGTCCACTCACCACTGCATACCCGCCAGCAAATCGTTGAAAACTGGCTGCCGCGCTACACCGGCGTGCCTTTGGACGAATTCGGCGACTACATCCTGCTGACGAATTTTCAGCGCTACGTAAAACTCTTCGCCCAGCAGAACAAAGTGCCGATCCGCGGCCGCGACAAACCCATGCCGAGCGCCACCGCCGGGCGCATCACGTTGATAAATTTCGGCATGGGCAGTGCCACCGCCGCCACCGTCATGGATCTGCTGTCCGCCATACGCCCCAAAGCCGTGCTCTTCCTCGGCAAGTGCGGCGGTATCAAACACCGCGCGGAAATCGGCGATTTCATCCTGCCCATCGCCGCCATTCGCGGAGAGGGCACGAGCAACGACTATTTCCCGCCCGAGGTCCCCGCCCTGCCCGCCTTTGCGCTGCAAAAAGCGATCTCCACCACCATTCGCGATTTCGCTCGGGATTATTACACCGGCACGGTCTACACCACCAACCGGCGCGTCTGGGAGCACGACCAGGAATTCAAGGCCTACCTGAAAAAAATCCGCTGCATGGCCATCGATATGGAAACCGCCACGATCTTCAGCGTCGGCTTCCACAACGAAATCCCCACCGGCGCCCTGCTGCTGGTCTCCGATCAACCCATGAGTCCCGAGGGCGTGAAAACCGCCGCCAGCGACCGCACGGTCGATTCCACCTACGTGGAGGACCACCTGCGCATCGGCATCGCTTCGCTCAAACAGCTCATCAACCAAGGGCTCACAGTGAAACACTTGGTCTTTTGAACCCGGCTGCGACACCCGTCCTCCTCCGCCGGTGAGCTCCATGGCCAGGCATTCTCTGAGCGTGCTTTTTAGAAAGTTTCGTGGCCATGTTGCCGGTTCGTTATGCCTCCTTTGATCGACCGCACCTGGCTTTGGCTCGCCGCCGCCTGTTACCTTTTGGGCGCGGGGCTCGGGCTTGTCGCCCTCCTGCGCGAGCGCCGGCACTCCCGCGCCGCCATGTATATCATCCTCGCCGCCGGCTACACCTTCCAGACTTTCGGACTCTACCTGCGCGGCGTGGCGGTGCACGGCTGCCCGCTGGGCAATAAATTCGAACTCATCCAGTTCACTGCCTGGTCGGCGGCCACGCTTTATCTGGTCATCGGTCCGGCCTTTCGGCTCAGCCTGCTGGGCTTCGGCACCGCGCTGCTCACCGCCGTGCTTTCGCTCGGCGCCCTGCTCGTCCCTTCGTGGGACGCCGTCGTGCGCACCCACATCTTTGGCGGCAATACCTGGATCGAATTCCACGCCGCCCTCGCGCTCTTTAGCTACGGTGTGTTCGGTCTGCTCGCCCTGGTCGGCTGCCTGTATCTGGTTCGCGATTACGGCCTGCGCATCAAACGCATCGGCGGTTCCTTCGCCTTCCTTCCCGCCATCCGGGACCTCGACCAGATCGGCCTGCGTTTACTGGGCGCGGGCGTCATCCTGCTGGCCCTTTCCCTCGCCGTCGGCTCGGTCTGGTGGCTGCGCGAACCCGCCACGGTCAACCTGCCCAAGCTGCTCACCACGCTGGCAGTATTTGCCGCCTACGCCCTGGCGTGGATCTTGCGCCTGCGCGGACAGCTCTCGGGCCGGCGTTGGGCTCAAGCCTGCGCGCTGCTCTTTATCGCCGCCCTGCTTTCAATCGCTCCGGTCAACTCCAGCCGACACGCCCCGCCCGCCACAGGCATGGTTAAAGGCACCGCCCGATGAGTGCACCCCGACCCCTGCTCTTTCACCTCGGGGCCAGCCACCACACCGCGCCGCTGGCGCTGCGCGAAAAACTCGCCCTGCCCCCGGCGCGCGCGGAAGCGCTGCACGCACGTCTCGCCAGCGCCCGCCTTCCGGAGTTCGCCTTGCTCAACACCTGCAACCGGGTGGAATTTTATGGCGTGGCCGGCAGCGAGGAGGACCTCTCGGCTTTGGCCTCCGCCTTTTGCGAAGTCACCGGTCTCTCCGCCTCGGACTTCTCCGCCATCCGAGCGCATACGACCGGGGCCGGGGCCATTCGCCATCTCACCGCCGTGGCCGCCGGACTCGAATCCCAGTTGCTGGGGGAAAACGAAATCTTCGGCCAGGTGAAAGACGCCTACGCCGCCGCGCAGAGCTCGGGTCGGGTAGGACCGGTGCTCAATCGGGTTTTCCAAAAGGCCTTTCAAACCGCCAAACACATACGCACCCACACCGCCATCAGCACCGGCCAGGTGAGCGTGGCCAACGTCGCGGTCGAGCTGGCCCTGACCATCTTCGGCGACCTGCAATCCACCCGGGTTTTGCTGCTGGGCGCAGGCGACATCGGCGAAAAAACCGCCAAGGCGTTTCAATCCCGGGGAGCATGCTCGCTCACCGTCGCCAACCGCACACCCGAACGGGCCTTCGCGCTCGCCCAGACGCTCGACGCCACCGCCCTGCCCTTCGAGCATTTTACCCACCATCTGGGTGACTACGATATCGTGGTAGGCTCCACCGCCGCGCCCGATCTGATCGTGCACGCTGCGGATGCCGCCGCCGCGCTCGGTCGCCGTCGCTCCCAACCCATCCTGTTCCTCGACCTCGCCCTGCCGCGCGACATCGATCCCGCCATCGCCGAACTGCCCAACAGCTACCTCTATAACCTGGATGATCTGGCCGGCATCGCGGAACAAAACCTTGCCGCCCGCACCGCCGAGGTCAGCCGCGCCCGCGCACTCATCGCCGAAAAAGCCGATGCCGTGTGGCAACAAGTCGTCGACCGCCACGGACGCTGACAAAAAACGGGCGGCCCATCGAAAGGCCGCCCGTTTCGCATTAGCTGCGTTGCCGGCTTCGGGCGTAGTTGGTTTTACCAGACGTAGCTCGCTCCGGTGCTCCAGCTCCGGCCGGAAGAGGGCACCAAAGGCACTTCCTGAAACGCAGTATCCCACACGTTCTCAACCTGCACATTCAAGGTCAGTCCCTTTACGCCAGGCACCTGGTAAAACAGGCCCGCCGCGCTCAAGACATTGTCCGACCCTTCGCGACGCAGCGCATTGAACGCCTGACGACGAAACTCGTTATCCACCCGCAGCTCAAAACCCGCTCCGAGCCGGGCCACGCCGCCCAAGGTCAGGCGATGCTCGGCGTAGTTGAGCGCGTAGAAGCTGCCGTTGCGCGGAGCCTGGTAGTTGTCCGCCTTCTGAAGATAGGTGTAACCGGCCAGCAGATCGAAACGCGCCTGGGAGTAGCGCACAAACGCTTCGACTCCGTAGGTATCCAGCTCCACCGCCGCAGCCGTGCGACTGGTGCCCAAGGCACCCGTGGGATCAAAGATGTAGTCGAGCAGGTTGTCGTCCTGCCGGTAGAAAACCGCGGACTGAATCGTCCAGGCATCCAGGGTCACTTCGGCCCCCAGTTCGAGATTTTGCGCCGTGGCGCGCGGCAGGTTCCGATTGCCGCCAAAAAGACCCGTCGGCGCGCCATTGAGCGCCGTGTAGGTCGGTAATTGAGTGCTTTCATCGTAGCTCAAGTAGAGGCGTCGGAGCGCCGCCTTTTCCTGACGCAGCTCGACCGAGGCGATGGGAGAAAACTCCGAACTGTCCCGATCACTATCGTCATAACGCGTGCCCGCGCTGAGCACCAAATCGCGATTTTCATTCAAGGCTACGGTCTGTTCCGCCGCCAGCGAACCATAGAGCTGGGTGCGGCTCATGAAGCGGCCGAAGGTCAATGCATTGGAATCCAGATCATCCGAAATCACGCCGGAGGCATACCGCAGCGCCGTGCCCGATGTGATCGACTGGCGCCCATCAAAGGCCGCCCCGCGAACCACGGTTTGGTGATAAGAATTCGCCCCCAACTGCGGGATGGAATAATGGTCGCGATGACCGCGATAATAGGCGCCGCCCTGGATAAAATCGCCATCCGCACCGAGCTCGGTATGGTTGTTTAGCACAAACAACTTGGTCTGCAGCTCCTCGCGTTCATAGCGCAACGCCGTGGTCGGACGGGCGGCGTATAGATTGGGCCAGCCAAAATCCTTGTCCTGATAACCCACGGCGAAATCCGTCTGGCTCACCGCATTGGCCACCTGCACGCGCCCGCTCACGCGCTGAAACTCAAAACCGCTGTCCCGGGCGACTCCGTTCGTATCCTTCCACTTGCGGGTGCCGTCGCCCTGCGCGCTGGCGATCGAGGCGTCAGCCCCGATGCTGAACCCACCGATTTTCTGTCCGGCCAGAAACCCCGTATATACTTCCCCGCGCACCAGCTCATCCCCGCCCACGCCCGCACTCACCGCCCCGCCAGTGCGAATCGGACGCCAGGCATAGGCCACTCCGCCAGCCGTTGCATTAAAACCCGTCGCAGCATTCTCCCCGGCCACCCGAATCTCCGGCGCACCCAGCATGTAAGAGGAAAACGGCAGCTCCGCCGAATAGTGTCCGGTCTGGGGATCATAAATCGGCACCGCTCCCACCGTGAAACCGGTGTTCTCAAAAGTCCCGCCCCGGATCGTAACATCCGCCTGACCCTCCGCAAAGCTGCGCGCCTGCACATCCACCTGCGGCTCGTAAACCAAAGCCGAAACCGGCGCGGCAAACGTGCTCACCGGCTCCTGCAAGGCCACCCGGGTGGAGAAGACCGTGTAGGTCTCCAATTGCACGGGCGAGTCCGCCGATTGAGCCTCGACGCGTGCCGTAGCCAACGCGCTCAAAGCGACTGAAGTGACCGTTAAAAACGAAGCGGATTTGAGTTTCACACTGCGCAACAAGCCCACCTTGTTAACCAAAATCAATATTCAAGTTAACGAAGCCTGAAAGCCGCCGTCTCGCTCTCATCATACAGCTTTGCGCATAAACAAAGAACCCCGCCAGAGAAGGCGGGGTAATCAGGAGAGGGGGCAAACAGTCCGCCCCAAAGCGGGCTTATTCGTCGCCGTCGTTACCGATCGCTTCGACCGGGCAACCCTCAAGGGCCTCTACGCAAAGCGCGATATCCTCTTCGGTCGTCGGTTGTTTGTGCACGTATGAGTAGCCACCCTCGTCATGACGAGAGAAAAAACTCGGGGCGGTTTCGCGACAAAGGTCGCAGTCGATGCATTGCTGATCGACGAAAAACTTTCCGGCTACGTTCTGTTCCCACTTGTCGGATTTATTGGCCATAATGTCGCATAAGAGAAACTCCGTCCTGCGCCTGTCAAGCGGCCTGATGATTGGTCTCCCCTGATTTAGTGAAAAACAACGCACCGCGACCCTTGAGTTTACCGGCCCGTTTCATATGCTCCGAGAGTAATGCTTTCCGACCGCCCCTACATGCGCGCCGATTCCTACCGCAGCTCCCCCTCGGTGCTGGTCTGGTTATTGGGCGTCATTATTGGCGTTTTTGTTATCCAAAATGTTTTTACCATTTGGTTTGGATCGAATCTCCCCCTGCTTTGGGGCGGCCTCTCCAGCACCGGCATACGCGAGGGCAAGGTATGGACCCTGTTTACCTACGCGCTGCTTCACGGCGGCATCGGACACCTGTTAATCAACTGCCTGGGAGTATTCTTCATCGGCCGTGAATTACAAAACGCGCTATCTCCGGTGCGTTTCCTGCAACTCGTGCTGGTCGGAGCCATCGGAGCCTCCCTTTGCTGGCTGGGTGTCAACTTCCAGCGCCCGGGTAACGTCATAGGCGCTTCCGGCCTGGTGATGGCGCTGCTCGCCGTCTTTGCCTGCCTCTACCCGCGCCGGCCGATCACGATGCTCCTGTTTTTCGTCATACCGATCACCATCCAGCCCATCTGGCTGGTGACGATTCTCGGTGGCATCGACCTGCTGGGCTTCCTCTTTTACGAACTCCCAAGCAACCGCAGCCTCTACGATGTCGCCCACTCGGCCCACCTCGGCGGCTTGGCCTCGGGCTGGCTGTTTTTCCAATTCGTCCTGAACCGCGACCAGGGCAACAGCCGCGCCTTGATAGAGCCTCCCGCTTGGTTACGCCGCAAACCCGCCAAGTCTCCCGTAGCCTATCACGTTAACTTGGGATCTCCCGCCGGTCCTGCTCCGGCCGGCCGCCAGGTGGATCGCGATAACTTGCGGGCGGAAGTGGATCGTATCCTCGACAAGATAAACTTGAAAGGCTTCGCGTCCCTCACCGCCGAAGAGAAAAAGGTCCTCGACGAGGCACGACACCATCTCAACCACCGCTGAAACCGGTGCTGCTCCCGACCACCCGAATTCAGTGTAAACTTCACGTAACTTTCCCCCTCCCTAGCTTACTCATTCTCATGCTGCTTCGCTGCCTCCAGTCGCTTCCACTTCTGCTCCTAAGCTTGGTCACCCCCTTTATCGTGACCGCCGCCCCGCCGGCCTCCTCGCCTGCCTCTTCACCTGCTGCTGCACCGGCCACTCCCGCTCCTGTAGTTCGACCCTTAACCCCCAGCCCCGGCCTCTCTCTTGAGCTTCGTGGTCTCGTCCGTCTGCTGGAAGAGTATCATTTTAACCGCGATAAAATCACGCCGGCCAGCTACTCCGAAGTTATCCCCAACACCTTTAAAGCGCTCGATGGCCAGAAGCTCTTTTTACTCGGCACCGATCTAGCCGAAATCCAGGCCCGCAACCGCACCGAAAACCTCTACTGGAACCTGGCCACCCTGGGAAAACTCGACCCCGCGTTCGCCATCTACAACCGCTACGAGCAACGCGTCCGCGACCGCGTCTCCTGGATAAACGCCCGCCTCGCCCGCGACTTTGATTTCACCACCCAGGCCACCTACCCGCTTGACCGCAGCAAACTCGACTGGCCGGCCAACGCCGAAGAGGCCGACGCCCTTTGGGAAAACCGCCTGCGTTTCGATCTGCTCCAAGAGCTGCTAAATAAGAAAACCATCGAAGAAGCCCGCACCACGATAGCCAAACGCTATGATCGCATCGTCAAAAACCTGGACGACTTCGACGCCAACGATGTCGCCGAAGTGTTCCTCACCTCCATCGCGGGCCTCTACGACCCCCACTCCACCTACTTCTCCCCCGACACCTACGCCGATTTCAGCATCAACATGCGCCTGCAACTCTTCGGCATAGGCGCCCTCCTTGGGCTCGAAGAAGACGTCTGCGTGCTCAAAGAAATCATCCCCGGCGGACCCGCCGATTTATCCCGCAGCCTTAAGCCCAACGACAAGATCCTCGCCGTCGCCCAGGAAAAGGGCGAATTCGTCGAAGTAGTCGGCATGAAACTACGCCGCATCGTGCAACAAATCCGGGGCGAAAAAGGCACCAAAGTCCGCCTCCTAATCCAACCCGGCGACGCCGCCGACGCCGCCGTCCGCAAAGAAGTCGTGCTCGTTCGCGACCTGATCAACCTCGACTCCGCCCGCGCCCATGGCGCGATCTTCCAGCTACCCGACCACAAAGGCGGCACCCGACCTTACGGCGTCATCACCCTGCCCACCTTCTACGGACGCGACAGCCGCGACTCGAAAGACCAAAACTCCGCCACCGACGACATCGCCACCCTCATCACCCGCCTCAAAGAACAAGGCATAGACGGCCTCGTGCTCGACCTGCGCCGCAACGGCGGCGGCCTGCTAAACGAAGCGGTCTCCCTTACCGGCCTCTTCATCCCCTCCGGCCCCGTGGTGCAAATCAAGAGCTCGGCAGGAGAAGTGAAAATCGACGAAGACAAAGACCCCTCCGTGGCCTACGACGGACCCTTGGTAGTGCTCACCTCCCGCTTCAGCGCCTCCGCCTCCGAAATCGTCGCCGGCGCCCTGCAAAACTACGGACGCGCCGTCGTAATCGGCGACACCTCCACCCACGGCAAAGGCACCGTGCAAACCGTGATCGAGATGGGCAACATCCTGCCCCAGCTCACCCGTCGCGGCCAGACCGCCGGCGCCTCCAAAGTCACCGTGCAAAAGTTTTACCTCCCCAACGGCGCGTCCACCCAACTCAAAGGCGTGGTGCCCGATGTGGTGATTCCCTCAATAGACGAGTTTTTGCCCATCGGTGAACAAGACCTGCCCCACGCCCTGGTTTGGGACGAAATCTCCACCAGTTTCTTCGATGCCAAACCCATCCCGCCCGCCAGTATGAGCCTGCTCAAGACTCGCAGCGCGGAACGCATCGCCGCCCTCCCGGAGTTCTCTCTGCTGAAAAAATCCATCGACCGCTTCAAAATCCGCCAGGAAGAGAAAAACATCTCACTCAATCTCGAAAACCGCCGCTCCCTGAAAGCCGAGGACAAGTCCTTCCGCGACCAAACCACCGCCGAGCGCAAAGCCCTCGAAGCCTCCGACGCGTATCCCTTCAAGGAATACTTTGTCGCTCCCCCGCCCCCGCCCCGCATAAAAGCGGAAAAGCCCGCCGACGAAGACGCGGCCGACGGCCTGGCCGAAGAGGAAGAAGCAGGCGACCAACGCTACGCCAAAATGGACGTCTACCTGCGCGAAAGCCTTCGCGTCCTGGCCGACCTGCGCCAAGTCACCACCCCGCCCACCGAGATCGCTCAGGCCCAGAAACCATAACAACGTAGTCGAAACAGTGAGCCGCACAGCAGCAGGCGAGATGACCGCAGTAGACCGCCGAAATCCGCCGGCTAAGCCGCCAAAGGCCCGCCCCGTTTGCGATAGGCCAAAGGGCTCACGCCCAGTCGCTGTTTAAACTGCCGGGAAAAGAAAAACAGATCGCTATAGCCCAGAGCGTCGGCCACCGACTCCACCGACATCCGCGAGTGCCCGAGCAGCTGCGTGGCGACCTGCAACCGGGCCTCAATGATAAATTGCGCCGGAGTACGTTGCGTGAGTTGACGAAAACGCCGCGTGTATTGGGCGCGCGACAGCCCGCAGTCTCGCGCCAGACTTTCGATATCTGCCGCCGAGCGCGGCTCTCGCAAGATATGGTCAATCTGCGACTGAATGTGTTCGCCGATTGCATCCAAAGCCGGCCGCTGGCGATCACGCCATGCCATCAAAAAAAGCGTGCGCGCCACGCTATGCATTTCTTCATGGGAGAGCTGCGACGGATCGTGCCCCAACGTAAACCCGTAGGCGGCCAGCTCTCGCAAGAGCGGTAAACTACGCATCTGCACCCCGTGGAAGCTCAGACCCGGAAAACGCAGGTCGGGTTGTCCATTGGTCAACGGATGAAAGTGGATGGCGAGATTACTGATCGGCTTGTGTGCGGTGTGCCCCGCATCGACCTGGTCGCCCGGAGCGAAAAGAAACGCCGTGCCCGGTAACAGGGGGTAGGCGGTGCCGTTTACCCGAAGCTGGCCGCTGCCCTCCAGCGGCACCCAAAAATTATAGTGATTTTCGATGCGCATTTTCCAAGTCCATCCGTCCAGTGGAGGGAAAATCTGGATACGGTTGGCAAGTACGAATGCCGCACATGGAAAAGGCTCCATGCATCAAAAGTGCAAAAAAAGACTGATAGGTCCATTCCAAACAGCCGCCGATTTATGTTAGTTTAACCGCTATGGAAAACATCGCCCCCACCCCTGCCCCTGCAGTTGTTCGCCTAGGTATTGTCGGTTTGGGAAACATGGGGCTGTCCCATGCCCGCCAGATTATTGCCGGTAAAGCGGCCCGCATCACCCTTGCCGCTGTCGCCGATAGTGAACCCGTTAAATTAAGTCTTCTCTCTGATATTAAAGGCTTTGAATCAGCCGAAGCGATGATCAAATCCGGACTTATCGACGCGATCCTGATCGCCACTCCGCACTACGCCCACACCACCATCGGAATCGCGGCTTTGGAGGCCGGACTCCACGTGCTGGTGGAGAAACCTATCTCCGTGCACCGCGCGGATTGTGAGCGCTTGATCGCCGCTCATAAGGACCGGGGCAAGACTCAGGTTTTCGCCGCGATGTTTAATCAACGAACCGACGATTATTACAAAAAAATCCGCCACCTCGTTCGGAGCGGCGAGCTCGGTGAGATCCGTCGGGTGAATTGGATTATCACCAACTGGTTTCGTACCCACGCTTACTACGCCTCGGGGGGTTGGCGCGCGACTTGGGAAGGGGAAGGTGGTGGCGTGTTGCTCAATCAGTGCCCGCACAACCTCGACCTCTTTCAATGGATCTTTGGCATGCCCAGCTCGGTGCAGGCGCATTGTGCGTTTGGCAAATATCATGACATCGAGGTGGAGGACGACGTCACCGCCGTGATGCATTTCCCGAATGGCGCCACCGGCGTAATGATCACCTCCACCGGAGAGGCGCCCGGCACAAACCGGCTCGAAATTGTGGGTGATCGGGGTCGTGTAGTCTTCGAGGACGACAAAATCAGCTATGTGCGGAACGAAGTGCCGATGGGCGAGTTCTCCCGCACCACGACCGAAGCCTTCGGCCGGCCGGAAACCTGGCAGGTGAATATCCCCGCCTCCGGACACGGCGGCCAGCACAACGAGGTGCTCAAAAATTTCGCAGACGCAATTCTTGACGGCACCCCCCTTCTGGCGCCGGCCGCCGAGGGCATTCACTCGGTCGAACTGGCCAACGCCATGCTGTTTTCCGCCTGGACCGGCAAAGCCGTGTCCCTGCCCATCGACGGTCTGGCTTATGAGCAGGAATTGAAGAAACGCATCGCGGAAAGCGCCCTGGCCGGTCGCAAAAAAAAGGTCGTCAGCACCGGCGTCCAAGATTTCGCCCAGTCGTTCGGACGCTAAACTCTTTCCTGTTCCATCAAAGATCCGCCGCTCCCCATGCAACTCTCTCAACTCGCCGTTCAACTCTACACTCTGCGCGATCACTGCAAGACCGCCGCCGATCTGGCAACCACCGCCAAAAAAGTCCGGGCCATTGGCTACCAAGCCGTGCAAGTCAGCGGGGTCGGCCCCATCCCCGAGGCGGAAATCGTCGCGATTTTACGCGGCGAAGGATTGACCCTGTGCGCCACGCACGAGTCCGGTCAGAATATATTGGATAATACGCAGATGGTGATAGATCGCCTGCACGCTCTAGGTACTCAACTCACCGCCTACCCCTACCCAAACGGCATCGATCTAAGTGACGGCGAACAGGTCAACACGCTCATCCGCAAACTCGATAT
This sequence comes from Opitutaceae bacterium, assembly GCA_027485045.1. Taxonomy (GTDB): domain Bacteria; phylum Verrucomicrobiota; class Verrucomicrobiia; order Opitutales; family Opitutaceae; genus IMCC26134_A. The sequence continues at coordinate 15,900 of JAIXRU010000147.1, forward strand.
TGCCGGGGCCAAGTTACGCGAGGCCGGCCTGACTCTGGGTTACCACAATCACGCCCTGGAGTTTTATCGGCCCGGAGGCGGCCCCTGTATCCTTGATCGGATCTACGCGGAGACCTCGCCGCACAATCTTGTCGCCGAACTCGACACCTACTGGGTGCAGTGTGGCGGCGGCTCGCCGGTTGAGTGGGTGCGCCGCATGCGCGGTCGCATGCCGTTTATCCACCTCAAGGATTACCGTGTGGATGCGCACGGCGCAGTCAGTTACGCGGAGATCGGTGCCGGCCAACTGCCTTTCGCCCAGATCATCGCGGAGGCCGAGGCCGGCGGGTGTAAATGGTCTATTGTCGAGCAGGATACTTGCCCTGCCGATCCCTTCGACTCCCTCCGGCAAAGCTTCGACTACATCAAGACCCACCTGATTCGTTGAAGCAGTAACCTCCCCCGAATCTCCAACCATCCGACCATCGCGCAAATCTACCATGAGCCAAAAATCCGACGGCATGAACTACGCCCCTCAGGGTAAACCGAATCCGGTGGTGCGGCCGGGAGAATTCATTTTTGCCGCCACCCACCTCGACCACGGCCACATTAACGGCCAGTGTAACGGACTGGTGGAGGCGGGCGGTCAACTCAAGTGGGTTTACGACAGCGACCCCGCGCGTGCTGCGGCGCTCGCAGGCCGTTACCCTGGAGCCAAACTCGCGCGTTCCTTCGACGAAATTCTGGCCGATCCGGCGGTGCACCTCGTCGCGGCCGCTGCAATCCCCAGCCTGCGCGGACCGCTCGGCTGCCGGGTCATGGAAGCCGGTAAAGACTACTTCACCGATAAAACTCCCTTCACCACCCTCGCCCAGCTTGATGAAGCCAAGGCTGTGGTCGCCCGCACCGGCCGTAAATATGCGGTCTACTTTAGCGAGCGTCTTCACGTTGAGTCGGCCATGTTTGCGACCGATCTCGTGCAACAAGGGGCCATCGGCCGGGTGGTTCAGGTCATCGGTCTCGGACCGCACCGCCTCAACGCGCCCTCCCGGCCGGATTGGTTTTTTAAGAAAGAGAGCTACGGCGGCATCCTTTGCGACATCGGCAGCCACCAGGTTGAGCAATTTTTGACGTTCACCGGAGCGGTCGACGCCACCATCACCCACGCGGCCGTGGCGAACTACGCCAACCCCGAATACCCCGAATTGGAAGATTTCGGCGAGGCCAACCTGCTCGGTGATAACGGGGCCACCAATTACATTCGTGTCGACTGGCTCACGCCCAAGGGCCTGAGCACCTGGGGCGACGGTCGCATGACCCTGCTGGGTACCCACGGGTACATTGAGCTGCGTAAATACGTGGACGTGGGGCGTGAAAAAACCGGCGACCACGTCTATCTCGTGGATGAAAAAGGCGAGCATCACATCCCCGTCGCCGGCCAAGTCGGTTTCCGGTTTTTTGGCGAACTGATCCTAGATTGCCTCAATCGTACTGAAAAATCCATGACCCAGCGGCATATTTTCAAGGCCGCCGAACTGTGCCTCCGGGCGCAAGCAGCCGCCCGCCGGATAGCCGGTTGAATTGCCCCGAGTCCCAGATACGAAGCGCCCGCAGCATGAAGGCCCCCCGCCCCCTGAGATTTGCGCTCATCGGCTGTGGCACGATCGCCGACACCCACGCCAAAGCCATCGCGGCGCTCTCCGGGACGGCCCGGCTTGCGGCCTGTTGCGACCTTGAGCCGGAGCGAGCGCGCACCTTTGGGCAGAAGCACGGTTGCCAGACCCGAACGTGGACAGAAATCCTGGGCGATGCGGCGATCGACGCGGTGACCATTTGCACTCCGAGCGGATTACACGGCTGCCTGGCGATTGAAGCGCTTCGGGCCGGGAAACACGTGCTGATTGAAAAACCCATGGAGCTGAACGCCGCGCGCTGCGCAGCCGTGCGCGCTCAGGCAGAGACGAGCGGGCGTCAGGTGGGAGTGATTTCGCAACATCGTTTTGATCCAGCCAGTCAAGCTGCGCATCACGCGCTGCAACGTGGGGCCCTGGGCCCGCTGTTACTGGTCGACGCGCGTATTCCCTGGTATCGCACCCAGGAATACTACGACTCGGCAACTTGGCGCGGGACTCTCGCCCTCGACGGTGGCGGCTGCCTGATCAATCAGGGCATCCATACGCTCGACCTGATGCTGTGGCTGGCCGGCCCGGTCTGCCGGGTGCAAGCGGTGATGCGCACCGCCGCGCATGAACGCATCGAAGTCGAGGATTCGGTGTGCGCCACATTGGAGTTTTCCTCGGGTGCTATCGGGAGCGTGGTAGCCAGCACTGCGGCCTACCCTGGGTTTCCCGCCAGTCTGGCGATTCATGGTAAAAAAGGCAGCGTGGTGATCGCCGGAGATGAACTGAACTGTTTGGCGATTCAGGGTGAGAAAACCATTCACGGCGCGGGCCTCAGCGCCCACGCGATGCAAATCGCGACGGGCGGAACACGTTCAGCCGTAAAACATTCCGATGACCAGTGCTTGGGCGTCGGCCAGTGGGCGTGGGGCGATGCCCACCGGGCGCAAATCGCTGAGTTTTGCACAGCCATTCAGGAAAAACGGCCAAGCCTGAGTGACGGTCGCGATGGTCAAGCGGCGCTCGCCTTAATCGATGGAATTTATAAGTCCGCCCGCGAAAACCGCGCTGTATCGCTAGCAAGCGTAGAGTAGACCGTCGTTGTAAGGGGCCCTTGGTATACCAATCAGATCTTAACCACGGATAGGCACGGATCGCTCGGATTTATCTGTGAGTATCCGTGCTATCGTGGTCAAAAGATCTCTCCCTATAGTCTGATAATCACGGGCCTTGGGTGGGATTCCCCTGCGAGACGAGCAGGATTAGAGTCCATTTGGAGTCCATTTTAACCCTCTACCCGCGCGTATGAGCCGATACCAAACGAGACGCCGGAAAACAAAAACCCCTCGTAACCGTAAGGCTAGAGGGGTTTTAATTGGGTGCAGGGGTTGGATTCGAACCAACGACCTTCAGGTTATGAGCCTGACGAGCTACCGGGCTGCTCCACCCTGCAATAGGTGAGGGGCGAGACCGTGCGCCCGCGTTTGGGCCTGTCAACGTACTTTTTCAAAGATCCGGAAATCACGCTTGCCTCGGGATTTTTCGCAGGGTGTGCTCAACCCTCTTTTCCTTCGAAAAGGGAACAAACAACCAACCACAACAACCCATATCCTACGATCGCAAGGCGGCCCTCAGGCCGACCTGTGTTTCCGATTGATACATAGATCCCATGCAAGTCTCCGCTAAAGACCTCCTCGACGCCGGCGTTCACTTCGGCCACCAAACCAAACGCTGGAACCCCCGCTCCAAGCCCTACGTCTTCGATCATCGCCAGGGCATCACCATCATCGATCTGGGCAAGACCCACGATCTTCTCACCAAGGCCTACTCCTTCATCGAGGATAAAGTCGCTTCCGGCGGCAACGTGCTCTTCGTCGGCACCAAGGAGCAAGCCCGCGAAATCGTTCGCGAGGCCGCAACCACCACCGGCATGCCCTTCTGCGTGGATCGCTGGCGCGGCGGCACCCTGACCAACTTCGCCACCGTTAAAAAATCCATCGCGAAGTTCAAAAAATACCAGCAGCAAGAAGCCTCTGGCGAACTCGCCAAACTCTCCTCCAAAGAAGAGGCCTCCATCAAGCGCGAGATGGTGCGCATGACCAAGAACTTCTCCGGCATCATGGAAATGCCCGAGCTCCCCACCATCATGTTTGTGGTGGACGCCAACCACGAAGAAATCGCCGTGGCCGAGGCCAAGCGCAGCGAAATCCCCTGCGTAGGTCTGGTGGATACCAACTCCGACCCCACCCAGCTCTCCCACCCCATTCCGGGCAACGACGACGCAGTGAAGTCCATCCGCATCATCGTCGACACCATCGTCGCCGCCGTGCAGTCCGGTCTCGCCCAGCGCGACAGCCGCCGCACCCAGCGCGGCCAGGCCGACCTGAAGGCCGCCACCGCCGCCGTCGCCGCCGCCGCCGGTATCGACACTGCCGTGGAAGCCCCCGCCATCGATGGCGAAACCCTGCCCGTCGAAACCAAGAAACCCGCCATCCGCAAAAAGATCGCCGCTCCCAAGGCCTGATTTTCTTCGCCCTCCTTAATTCACCACCACCCAGCATGAGCACCGTCACCATTTCAGCCACCATGGTTAACGACCTGCGCGCCCAGACCGGCGCCGGGTTGTTGGATTGCAAAAAAGCCCTCGTCGAGACCAACGGTAACGTCGAGGAAGCCATCACCATCCTTCGCAAGAAGGGTGCGGCCAGCGCCGCCAAGAAAGCTGATCGCGACACCAAAGAAGGCTGTATCGAAAGCTACATCCATCTCGGTGGAAAAGTCGGCGTGCTGATCGAGGTCAATTGCGAGACCGATTTCGTGGCCCGCAACGACGACTTCCGCAGCTTCGTCAAAGACCTCTGCCTCCACATCGCCGCCGCCAACCCGGTATGCGTTTCCCGCGAGGAAGTGCCTGCCGCCGACGTCGAGAAAGAGCGCGAGATAGCCTCCTCGCAAGTCGCCGGCAAGCCGCCCGCCGCCATTCAAAAAATCGTCGAGGGCAAGCTGGACAAGTTCTACTCCACCATCGCCCTGCTGGAGCAGCCCTTCGTCAAGGACCCGGAAAAGACGATTAAGGAAATCCTCACCGCCAAGATCCAGTCGACCGGCGAAAACATCCAGATCCGCCGTTTCGTGCGTTACCAGCTCGGCTCGTAAGCCTGAACTGAATACGCCCTCCGGCTTCGCAAGCGCTCCCCAAAAAAGGAGCGCTTTTTTATTGCCGCCATTATCCACCCGTAAACCCGCGTCTCCGGCCGCCCGTGATTTTTGATGCACCCACGAAGCAATCCTGACCACATCCATTATTCATGAAAATCACCCGTATCCAGATCGCCGTCCGCGGCCTGACCAATTGTTGCCCCAACTGCGGAGCGCGCACGCTTTTCGTGCCGGGAGCCCCCTTTAAGGTCGCCCCCTCCTGCACCGCCTGCGGACTCAAACTGGAACGCGAAGAAGGCAGCTTCCTCGGAGCCATGTCCCTCAACTACGGCATGACGATCTGCCTGTATCTGGTGCCGGTTCTGGTCGCTTACCTGCTTTGCTGGCTGTGCGGCCTTGCCACAGCGATCCTCGCCGGAATGGGCGCGATTGGCTTCCCCGTCTTGTTTTACCGGTCATCGCGCAGCTGGTGGTTAATGAACTACTATCTGGTCTTACCCCAACACTTGCCCGCCAATCAACGCGCCGTACAGGCCAGCGAAGACTTCAATACCTAAACTGCATCGGGAGCCTGACTGGGCTGGCCGAGCTTTACTCACACTTTCGGCTTCCGTTCGCACGTTCGCATCGTAGGTTAACGCCCCCACGCAGCCGGAGAGGTGGCAGAGTGGTCGATCGCGCCGCACTCGAAATGCGGTGAACCGAAAGGTTCCGGGGGTTCGAATCCCTCCCTCTCCGCCATTCGCTCGGCGAATGGCGCTTCGACGCAGTCGAAGAGAATGCGCAGCATTCGAGGCGGGGATATGGACGGCGCAGCCGCGCCGGGGTAAGACCCTGAGCAAAGCGAATCAATCCCTCCCTCTCCGCCAGATTTCACCATTGAAAGTGAAAAAGTCTAGAAGGGTCCCCGTATGAAAACCTTGCCTTGGCCCTCGCTTACAAGCCGCTCAACTTGATCGCCAAAACCATGGAATCCCTCGCCAATCTTTTTTCTCAAAACCAGCGCTGGGCCGCCTCCATCACCGAACGCGACCCCGAGTTTTTCGTAAAACTCTCCCGCCAGCAAACTCCCCAATATCTCTGGATTGGCTGCTCCGATAGCCGCGTGCCCGCCAACGAAATCATCGGCCTGCTGCCCGGCGAAGTCTTCGTCCATCGCAACATCGCCAACGTCGTCGTCCACACCGACCTCAACTGCCTCTCCGTCCTCCAATACGCGGTCGATGTATTAAAAGTGAAACACGTGATGGTCGTCGGCCACTACGGCTGTAGCGGAGTTCGTGCCGCCCTGCGTTGCGACCGCGTGGGCCTGGCCGACAACTGGCTGCGCCACATCCAGGACGTCAAAAGCCGCCACGAGGCCTGCATTAACTCACTCAACGACTTCGATACCCGCAACAACCGCCTCTGCGAACTCAACGTCATCGAGCAAGTCTCCAACGTCTGCCAGACCACCATCGTGCACGACGCCTGGGAACGTGGCCAGGAACTCACTGTGCACGGCTGGATTTACGGCCTCAAGGACGGTCTCCTGCATGATCTGCACATGACTGCCTCCTCCATTCCCGAAGCTGACGCCGCCTACCGCGCCGCCGTGGACGAACTCGCCAGTTAGCTCGCCTCCGTGATGGGGCCTGCCCCCGCACCGGCACCAGGCATTCGTCATTAGTCGTAAGCACCCCGCCACGCTCTGCGCCCGCCGCGCAGCCTTGGCCAAACTCCGCGCAGCCAAAATCGCTCCTTTGCGATAACTTGCGTGGACCTATGTCTTTCCTCCCCTTCGAATCCGGCCTTTCCCCCATAGGAGGCTCCACCTGCCCGCGGGGCACCGCCCTGCTCACCAACTCGCTGCTCAACAAAGGCACCGCTTTCACCGAACGCGAACGCGACGCCCTCGGGCTGCGCGGCCTGCTTCCGCCCCGCGTCTTTACCCTCGAAGAGCAGGTTGAACGCGTGCTCGGCAACCTCCGCCGCAAAGAGTCACCGCTGGAGAAGTACATTTTCCTGACCACTCTGCAAAACCGCAACGAGACGCTCTTCTACCGCGTCATGCAGGATCACACCGAGGAGATGCTTCCGCTCATCTACACCCCGACCGTCGGTCAGGCCTGCCTCGAATACGGAGCCATCTTCCGCCGCCCTCGCGGCCTCTACATCAGCATCCGCGAACGCGGCCGCGTATCCGAAATCCTCCGCCACTGGCCGCTCCATGACGTGCGCATCATCGTCGTGACCGACGGCGAACGCATCCTTGGCCTCGGCGATCTCGGCGCCCTCGGCATGGGCATCCCCGTCGGCAAACTCTCCCTCTACACCGCCTGTGCCGGCCTGCACCCCGCCTACGGCCTGCCCATCACCCTCGACGTCGGCACCGACAACGCCGCCCTCCGCGCCGACCCCCACTACCTCGGCCTCTGCCAGCCCCGCGTGCGTGGCACCGCCTACGACGAGTTCGTCGCAGAATTTGTCGCCGCCGTGCGCTCCGTGTTCCCCCGCGCCCTCCTGCAATGGGAAGACTTCGGTAACACCAACGCCTTCCGCCTCCTTCAGCAGAACCGCGCCCACGTATGTAGTTTCAATGACGACATCCAAGGCACCGCCGCCGTCGCCGGCCTGCTCGCCAGCCTGAAAGAGACCGGGGGCAAACTCGTCGAGCAACGCCTGCTCTTCCTCGGCGCTGGCGAAGCCGGCACCGGTATCGCCGATCTCTACGTCGCCGCCGCCACCTCGGCCGGTCTCTCCGAATCCGATGCCCGCGCCCGCTGCTGGTTCGTCGATTCCGAAGGCCTCGTGGTTCAAAACCGCCCCGGCCGTCCCCTCGCCCACCACAAGCTTCCCTACGCTCACGCCCACGCCCCCCTGCGCACGCTAGCCGAGGCGGTCGAGGCCCTTCACCCCACCGTGCTCATCGGCGTATCCGGCCAACCCGCCACCTTCACCGCCCCCATTCTCCGCCGCATGGCCGAGCTCAACCCGCGCCCGGTCATCTTCGCCCTCTCCAACCCCACCAGCCAGGCCGAGTGCACCGCCGAGCAAGCCTATCGAGAGACCGACGGCCGCGTGCTCTTCGCCAGCGGCAGCCCCTTCCCTCCCGTCACCTTCGGCGGCCGCACCTATACCCCCGGCCAGGGAAACAACGTCTACATCTTCCCCGGCGTGGGTTACGGTGCCCTCGCCTGCGGAGCGCGCGAGATCACCGATGCGATGTTCCTCGCGGCCGCCCGCCGCCTGGCCGAGCTGGTCACACCCGAGGATCTGGCGCTGGGCCGTATTTATCCTTCGCTTACGCGCATCCGCGAAGTCTCGCTCGAGCTGGCCATCGCCGTCGTGGCCGAAGCCAAACGCTCCGGCCTGGCCACCATCGAACTCCCCGCCGACCCCCGCGCAGAACTCATCGCCCGCCGCTTCGAAGCCGTTTACCGCGATTACGTGTAAGCGCAGCCTTAGGGCGTGTCTGGGTTTGAATTCCGCCCGTCGCCGTAGGCCCTACGGGGAAAGCGTGGAGCACGGCTGGGTCTGCGTTGCGAGAAGCGGCATGGCCCGCTGGGCCACCTCCGCCTCTCGCGCCTTGGCCGAGACCCGCTCCACGTTCCCGCCGGACTGAATTTAAACTCAGACGCGCCCTACCCTGATTTCGGCCAAACTCCCGGTTGAGGATCCGCCCATCGCATTCCCACCCAGCAGGGAGGACACCTCAACCCGCCGATCCGTTGGCGAGCGGCTTTACGCGACTTACACCATAAATCAGGAATGAGTACTGGATATTTAATATCCTAACTCCCTCCACTCCAATACTATTTACCCCTAAAAACGCACATCCATGAAAATCCTAAGCTCAACTTAGGATTTTCATGGATGTAGGCAAACTCGTGAAACGAGACTTGACCCTGCCCACCTGTGATACACCTTTGTATCACAATGTCCGCCACCGCTACCGTCCGCGATCTTCGCAATCACTTCCCCAAGATCCGCAAGCTGGTCGAAACCGAGGGCGAGGTGCTCCTCTCCGAAAGCGGCCACACCAAGTACCGCCTCGTACTCCACACCGAACCGCCTGCCAAGGCCGCCGCGCCGGTGGACTACTGGGCCCGCCTCACCACCCACCAGCCTACCCCGCTCACCGCTGCGCAAGCCCAGTCCCTGCACGACGACAACCGTGGCGACCGTTGAGCTGAACCCATGAGTTCGGCCCAACAACTCTACGTCGATCCGAGCGCCCTCCTGAAACTCTACCTGCATGAGCCGGAGTCGCGGGCCATGGCGCTGTGGCGGGCCAAGATCACCGGCCCGCTGGCGGTCACCCACCACGGCCGCGTCGAGTTGATCAACGGTCTCGCCCTCGCAGCCCATCGCGGCTTTCTGCCCGCCGCCACCTTCCAAGCCGCCCTCGCCGCACTGGACGACGATTTCGAGCAAGGCCGCTACGCCACCGCCGATCTCCTTTGGCGCGCCGTGCTGAAGCGTGCCGCCGATCTCTCCCGTGCGCACACACCCGCCCTCGGCACCCGCTCGCTCGACGTGCTGCACGTCGCCAGCGCCCTCGAACTGGGCCTGAAACGCTTCGTCACCTTCGACACCCGCCAAAGCCAGCTCGCCCTCGCCGCAGGGTTAAAAGTCGTCACGCCCTCCGCGTAACCCAACGAAGTCCTGCGTCTATCGTCCTGCGCATAGTTCCCCAAGTCTTGCCCTGCCCGCCAGCCTCCCCCACGACTGCGCGCTCCGAATGACCAAAGCCCAGCTCAAGAAACTCGAAGCCGACCTCTGGCGCGCCGCCGACACCCGCACCCGCGACCTCCTCCTTCCCCGCCTGATCTCGGGCAAACTCCCGGTCGAGTCCCTCCCCATCGCCTTCCCGCCCGGCATGGCGGCCGCTCCCGCACCTTGACCCGCTTACGGACGACTTTACGCGACTTACACGATCCAAGCGTGAAATTGACTGGATTATAGGATACGTAACTTATTTAACATCAACGACAGTATCTCAGTAAAACACACATCCATGAAAATATGGAGTTGAAGTCCCGATTTTCATGGATCATTGATTTTCCGTGATTGATCGCCCCCAAGCGCTGGCCCGCATCCGCGAGTCTTACGAAGTCCACCCTGCCGTGGCCATCGAGGGTCCGCGCCAGTGCGGCAAGACCACCCTCGCCCGCACCCTCGCCGACGACGCCCCCGAGGTCACTTTCTTCGATCTGGAGAGTCCCGCCGACCTCCAAAAACTGGCCAGCCCCGAGCAAACCCTCCGCCCCCTGCGCGGCTTGGTCGTCATCGACGAGGCCCAGCGCGTGCCCGAACTCTTCCCGGTGTTGCGCGTCTTGCTCGATCGGCCCGACGTCCCCGCACGCTTCCTTCTCACCGGCAGCGCTTCGCCCGAACTCGTGCGCGGTCTCTCCGAATCGCTGGCCGGTCGTATCGGCATCATCGACCTCGCCGGTTTTGATCTCGCCGAGACCGGCCCCGACTCGCTCACCCCGCTGTGGTCGCGCGGCGGTTTCCCCCGTTCCTTCCTCGCGGCCAACGACCGCGCCTCGCTCGCATGGCGGCTCGATTTCGTGCGCACCTTTCTGGAGCGCGACATCCCTCAACTCGGCATCACCGTGCCCGCCGCCACCCTCCGTCGCTTCTGGACCATGATCGCCCACTATCACGGGCAGACTTGGAACGCCGCCGAGTTTTCCCGCTCGCTCGGCACCGACGAAAAAACCGCCCGCCGCTACCTCGATATCCTCGCCGGCGCTTTCATGGTGCGCGTGCTTCCGCCGTGGTTCGAAAACCTCGGCAAACGCCAGGTCAAGGCCCCCAAGATTTACGTGCGCGACACCGGCCTGCTTCACGCCCTGCATGGCCTCGGCTCGTTCGAAGACCTCCAAGGCCACCCCAAGCTCGGTGCCTCGTGGGAAGGCTTCGTCATCGAGCAACTCATCACCCTGCTCGACACCCGCGACACCTACTACTGGGGCACTCACAACGGCGCGGAACTCGACTTCATGTCCGTGTGGGCCGGCAAACGCTACGGCTTCGAGGTGAAATACGCGGACGCGCCCGGCACCACCAAGTCCATGCACACCGCGCTTGCCGATCTCGGCCTCGCCCACCTCTGGGTCGTCTATCCCGGCGAAAAACGCTACAACCTCGCCGACAACATCACCGTCGTCCCCGCCCGCGAAATCCCAGCGCTCGTCACCGCGTTGAAAGCCGGAACCGTCCTGCGCGCGTGAGCCACTCGTAAGTTTACCGCTCACCACTCCGAAAAATTCCGGCTGCGGCGACCGTTTACTCAACCCCGCTTCAGCATCCGGCCCAGCTCTCGATAATCAATCTTCGCATTGTGCCGTTTATCCACCGGTAAAGCCGCCATGAACCGCACGTCATCAACCTGAGCCGACGCCGCTGCCGTGAGCAGCTCCGCCGCCAGCCGCTCGTCACTCTCAGCCTCCACAACCAACACTCGTCGCCTATCCAACGCCACCATCGCCGAGCGCCTCACCGCCGGAAACGTCATCGCCACGCACTCCACGCCAAACGGATAAATCGATCCCCGCGCATCCTCGATCCGCGCCGCGCATCGTCCCGCCAGCCACAGCCGTCCGCGTTCGTCCAGCAAGCCCGCGTCGCCCGTGCGGTGCCACACTTCGCCCGCCACCCGAAACTTTGTCTCTTCGTCGCCGATCCCGCCGAGATAACCCGGCAACACATGATCGCCCGCGACCACTATCTCACCCGTCTCACCCGCCGGCAGGCACTCCGCCGCAAATTCCTCCGCGCTCGACGCCCCACGCGCCACACCCCACCGATCCCGCACCACGCGCAACTTCACCTCGTCCACCGGCACGCCCGCCAACAACCCGCGCCCGCACCGCATCGCCGCCAGATCGTCCGCCCCGATTTCATGCGCACCGACATGCGCAATCGGCTCCGCCTCCGTCGATCCATACACCGCGACCACCTCCGCGTTCGGCGCGAGCGCCTGCAACGCTTCCAGGAGCCGCGGAAACACCGGCGCCCCGCCCGTGTATAATTTCTTCAACCCCGCCAGCGTCGCCCCCTTCGTCTTTCCCTCCGCAATCAATCGCTCAAAAAACGCCGGCGACGCCGTAATCCTCGTCACGCGCCTCCGTTCAATCTGCGCCCACACCACCGCCGCATCCACCGCGCCCGGCTTTCTTAGATCCACACCCGGAATCACCGTCGTCACCCCCGCCGCCAAATTCGCCAGCGTGAACACCGGTAACGTCGCCAAATCCACATCTCCCGGCTCGAGCGCGATGCTCGGCGCCAGCGCCCGATACTGCGCCAGCAAAAATCCCTGCGTCCGCACCGCCCCCTTCGGCACACCCGTGCTGCCGCTCGTGAACGTCACCAGCGCCGCGTCCTCCGGCACCGCCTCATTCCCCCGTAACCGCTCCTTGCCCGCCCCCGCCAACCACCGCGTCGTCCCCGGCAACCAGCCGCCCGTCGTCACTTTTAGCGGAATTGCCCGCAACGACCGCGACCGCAACCGCAGTAGATGAGCCTTCGGAATCGCCAGTAGCGCCGCCGGTGCCCACCGCGCACAACACCGCTCCAAATGTTCCTTCCCCGCCGACGGATCCAAAAACAGCGCCACCGCCCCGATCCTAAAAATCGCCAGCAACGCCACATACAAGTCCGCCGACATCGGCACAAACACCAGCACCGCCTGCCCTCGCTTTAACCCACGCGCCCGCCACCACGCCGCCGCCTTCGCCACTTCAGCATCCAACTGGGCAAACGTCAGCGTCCGCCCCGCCGCGTCATCAATCAACGCCACCATCTCCGGCCGCACCCGCGCCTGCTCCGTCAATTTATCCCCGATCGTCATAACTCCGAATTAGTGCCCATGAATGTTCATTAGTGGTTAACCCAGTTTTTTTGAAAACAACGTATACCGCCGGATCGTCTTCGCGTAATGCGCGCTCAGGTTCCGCGACTTGTTCGTCTCATGCATCAACGCATGGATCGCCCGCCTAAACCCTAGTGCCCGCGCCGCCGCATGCACCTCCGCCAGCAACCACGCACCCAATCCCGCATGCTGACGCCCCGGCAGCACCGCCAGCGTCTTCACGATCACCGTCGTCACCTTTTCCCCCCGCGCCGCCTGTGCGTAATCCGGTACCGCGAACACGTATCCCACCGGCCGCCGATCCGAGTTCTCCGCCAGCAATACCAACTCCGGCCTCACCTTCTCTCGGATAGCCCGATATTGGGCCATAAACGCCTCCTTAGGCAGCGGCGTGTAAAGGTAGTTCGCTGGAAACGACACCACCGACACCTCGTAAATCCGCTCCAGCTCCGCCTCGAATTCCGTAGGCCGAAACGCCCGCACCGTCACACCTGCCGCCTTCATGCGTGCCGCCACACCGTCCAGGCGCTCATCCCGTGTCGCCAGATCTTCCGTCGCCGACGAATAATACTCCGCCAAAGGACAAAACCCCGCCGCCCGCCACCACACCGGCCACTCAGACGGATTCACCGGCTCAAATAAAAACGGCGGCTCGTCGCCCACCTCCGTCACCAGCCGATAACTCCGCCACGTATTCCCGTTCATCGGCCCCACCGCCAGGGTGCAACCGCGCGCCTTCAACTCCTCGCAGGCCCGCGCTAACATCGCCGTAGCCTCCGCTTCCGTCCCCGCCGAAAACCGCCCGATCACGCCCGGACGCTCGCCCTCCATCGGAGGCACCTGCGTCCACCACAGCGACACTTCCGCGCCGCCTTCCTGCAGCCGCATATCTTCGCCCATGTCCCCCAATGATTCGTTGCTCATATAAAAAATAAAACCGCGCCACCCGCCGCCGAAGCGACGACCGCCGTGATCCCTTGTTTCCACCACCGGACCGAAAGATCGTCGGGCATCTGCATGCTCCGCTCGCACACCACGAAGCCCGCCGTCGCCACCGCC
>JAIXRU010000220.1 GCA_027485045.1 Opitutaceae bacterium
CCACCCCCGCCACCTCGGCCTCGATCCCTTGCCCCGCACTTACCCGCAGCTCCGTAACCACCCACTCCGCGTCGCCTCCTCCACGCTCCAGGCCCCCTTCCGCCAGCGCCCTAGCCACCGGATGCCCGACCCCGCGCTCCACCGCCGCCACCACCGCGCGCAGCTCGTCCGCCCGTCCGCGCCAGGCCTCAGAAAACTCCCACCCCAACACCGTCAACCGCTCCTCGGATAAGGTGCCTGTCTTGTCGAAACACACCCAATCCACCCGCGCCAGGGCCTCCAGGAAATCCCCGCTCCGCGCCACGATGCCCAGCCGCGCCAGCCGCGCCAGCCCGCCCCACACCGCCACCGGCGTCGCCAGTCCCATCGCACAGGGACACGCCACCAGCAGCACCGCCATCGCGTTAAACAAGGCCCGGTCCCAGCTCGCCCCCCCCAGCATCCAGCCGCCAAACGTCGCCGCGCTCACCCCCAGCACCACCGGCAACCACCACCGCATCAAGCGGTCCGCCTGCGCCTGCAAGGCCGACGGAGCCAGCCGCGCCTCCGCCACCGCCCGCAACACGCCGTCCAGCCGCCTCGGCCCCGCCCCGGCCACGATCACCAGCCGGCCGTCCCGCGAGTGCGTGCCCGCCCACACCCGCTCGCCCGGCCCCCGCGACGCCGGCCGCCACTCCCCCGTCATCGCCGCCTCTTCCACATAGGCCCGCCCCTCCGCCACGATCCCATCCACACAGATCGCCCCCCCGGGCGCGACCACCACCCGCTCGCCTCCCCGCAAACTCGCCACCGTCCGCGTTTCCTGCCCACCTTCCGGCCCCAGCACCACGCAAATCTCGAACTTTTCCGCCACCGCCTCCGCCGCCCGCAAGGCCGCCGCCCGGCTTCGCGCCCCGACCATCTTGCCCAGCGTGTGCACCACCACCAGCACCGCCACCACTTCGTAGTAAATCGAGCCGCGCCCGGTCAGCGTGCTGGTCAGCGACCCCGCCAGGGCCCCGATCAGGGTGACGAGAAACAACAGGTCGATCGACACCCGCCGCCCACGCAGCGCCGCCCATGCCTCCCCCACCAGATCGCGCCCCAAAAAAATCAACACCCCCAGCGCGCTTGCCAGCAAGCCCCCGTGCACCAGCCAGTAGGCCGCCCCCTCCGCCGGGGTCAAATTCACCGCCAGCGAGAAGACCATGGCCTGTCCCGCCACCGCCAGGCCGATACCTATCCTAAGCCACGCCCCCTCGACCACCTGCGCATCCGCCTGCACCCCCGGCTCGGCATCGGTCGCTATGGAATCAGTTCGGCTGGACATCGCGTAGTGCCCGCCATGCCACCCAGACCCGGCCAAAAAGCAAAACCCTTGTCCACCCACCGCCCCCTATCGCACTCCGCGCAAAAACCGCGCCCCCTACGCCAAGGCCCGCGCAGCCCGATCCCGCGTCTTTTGGCATTCTTAAGCCCGTCGCAGCGACGCAAACCGCGCCCGCTTGCGAACCCACCGCACATGCCCACCGCCGCCCCCGCCGCCCCGCTTTCCAGCGCCACCGCCAAACCCGCCGCCCGCGCCCTGCCTGCCTTCGTCACTTGTGACGCCAACGAAGCCGTCGCCTCCGTCGCGCATCGCTTGAGCGAATTCATCGCCATCTACCCCATCACCCCTTCCTCGCCCATGGCCGAGTCCTGCGACGAATGGTCCGCCGCCGGTCGCAAAAACATCTGGGGCGAGGTCCCCAAAGTCGTACAGCTCCAGTCCGAGGGCGGCGTGGCCGGCGCCGTGCACGGCGGCCTGCTGGGCGGCACCCTCACCACCACCTTCACCGCTTCCCAAGGGCTCCTCCTCATGGTGCCCAATCTCTATAAAATAGCCGGCGAGCTCCTGCCCTTTGCCCTGCACGTCACCGCCCGCTCCCTCGCCGCCCAGGGCCTCTCCATCTTCGGCGACCACTCCGATGTCATGGCCTGCCGCCCCACCGGCTGCGCCCTCCTCTGCTCCAACCACCCGCAGGAAGCCCAGGACCTCGCCCTCATCGCGCACGCCGCCACCTTGAAAGGCCGCCTCCCCGTCATCCATTTCTTCGACGGTTTCCGCACCTCGCACGAAATCTCCAAAATCGTCCCCCTCTCCGACGAGGTGCTGCGCGCCATGATTGACCCCGCCGCACTCGCCGCCTTCCGCGCCCGCGCCCTTACCCCCGACCACCCCAAAATCCACGGTACCGCCCAAAACCCCGACGTCTACTTCCAAGGCCGCGAAACCGTAAACACCTTCGTGGACGCCTTTCCCGCCGTCGTCTCCGGCGCCATGGCCAGTTTCGCCGCCCTAACCGGCCGTAAGTACTCCCTGGTCGAATACTACGGCCACCCCCAGGCCGAGCGCGCCATCATCGCCATGGGCAGCGGCATCGAGGCCCTCCAAGCCGCCGCCGACCACCTCAACGCCGAAGGCCAGCGCGTGGGCGTCATCGCCATCCGCCTCTTCCAGCCTTTCCCCGTTGCCGCCTTCCTCGCCGCCCTTCCGCCCACCGTGCGTACCCTCGGCGTGCTCGACCGCACCAAGGAACCCGGCGCAGTCGGCGAACCGCTCTACCAGACCATCATCGCCGCCCTCGCCCGCGCCGAACACCCCACCTCCGTGCCGCCCTCTCGCGTCTTCGGCGGGCGCTTCGGCCTCGGCTCCAAAGAATTCACCCCCGCCATGGCCCTGGCCGTCTTTCAGCACCTTAACACCGCCCGCCCCCGCCACGGCTTCACCATCGGCATCCACGACGATGTCACCCACACCTCCCTCCGCTGGGACAACGACCTCGAAATCGAAGGCCCCGGCGTCCGCCGCTGCGTCTTCGTCGGCCTCGGAGCCGACGGCACCGTGGGCGCAAACAAGAACTCCATTAAAATCATCGGCGAACAGACCGACTTCTTCGCCCAGGGCTACTTCGTTTACGACTCCAAGAAATCCGGCTCCGTCACCGTTTCCCACCTACGCTTCGGCCCCCAGCCCATCCACGCCCCCTGGCTGGTCCGCACCGCCCAGTTCGTCGCCTGCAGCCAGTTCAGTTTCGTCGGCCGCACCGAAATCCTCGGCTACGCCGCCCCCGGCGCCACCGTACTGCTCGACTCCCCCTACGACGGCCCCGCCACTTGGGAAAAGCTCCCCCGCGACTGGAAACAGACCATCCTCGCCAAAAAAATCCGCCTCTACGTCATCGACGCCAATGGTGTCGCCTCCGCCGCCGGCATGGGCCGCCGCACCAACACCGTCCTCCAAACCTGTTTCTTCGCCCTCTCCGGCGTGCTCCCCCAGGCCGAAGCCATCGCCCATATCAAAAAAGCCATCACCAAAACCTACGCCCGCAAAGGCGAGCGGGTCGTCCAGATGAACCACGCCGCCGTGGACGCCGCCCTCGCCGGCCTCATCGAGGTCGCCCTCCCCGTCGCCCTCGACTCCGCCGATTCCGCCCCCGCCCCCGACCGCTTCGCCGCCTTCACCGATAAGTTCCACCGCGACGTCACCGCCCGCCTCCTCGCCGGCGAAGGCGATCTCCTGCCCGTCTCCGCCCTGCCCGTGGACGGCGGCTGGCCCACCGGCACCACCCAACTCGAAAAACGCTCCATCGCCCTCGAAATCCCCCAGTGGGACTCCGCCCTCTGCATCCAGTGCAACAAGTGCGTCTTCGTCTGCCCCCACGCCGCCATCCGCGCCACCCACGTCGCCCCGTCCGACCTCGTCGGCGCGCCCGCCTCGCTCACCACCGTCCCCTTCCGCTCCAACGAAAACCCGGGCCGCCGCTACCTGCTGCAAGTCGCCCCCGACGACTGCACCGGCTGCTCCCTCTGCGTCCAGGTCTGCCCCGCCAAAGACAAGACCAACCCCCGCCACAAGGCCCTCGACCTCGTGCCCGTCGCGCCCGTCCTCGACACCCAGCGAGCCCAGTGGAACTTCTTCGAGCAACTCCCCTTGCCCGACCGCGCCAGGGTCGACTTTACCACCATCAAAGGCAGCCAGTTCGCCCAGCCCCTCTTTGAGTTCTCCGGCGCGTGCGCCGGCTGCGGAGAAACCCCCTACATCAAGCTCCTCACCCAGCTCTTAGGCGACCGCCTCATGATCGCCAACGCCACCGGCTGCTCCTCCATCTACGGCGGCAACCTCCCCACCACCCCCTACACTAAAAACGCCGCCGGCCGCGGCCCCGCCTGGGCCAATTCCCTTTTCGAGGACAACGCCGAGTTCGGCCTCGGCCTGCGCCACTCCGCCGACCAGCGCTACGCCACCGCGCGCAAGCTCCTCGAAAAACTCGCCCCCCGGCTCGACTCCGACCTCGTTTGCGCCCTCACCGCCGCCTACCCCTCCAACGAAGCCGAAATCGCCGCCCGCCGCGACAAGATAGCCCTCCTCAAAGGCGAGCTCCTCAAGCTCGCCCCCGACCCCGAAGCCGCCCAACTCAGCCTGCTCGCCAGCGAACTGATCAAAAAATCCGTCTGGATCCTCGGCGGCGACGGTTGGGCCTACGACATCGGCTTCGGCGGCCTCGACCACGTCCTCGCCTCCGGCACCAACATCAAAATCCTCGTGCTCGACACCGAGGTTTACTCCAACACCGGCGGCCAATCCTCCAAGTCCACCCCCATGGGTGCCGTGGCCAAGTTCGCTTCCGGCGGCAAAGCCACCGGCAAAAAAGACCTCGCCCTCATGGCTATGCACTACGGCCACGTTTACGTTGCCCGCGTCGCCTTCGGCGCCAAGGACAGCCAGACCCTCGCCGCCCTGCGCGAAGCCGAAGCCTACGATGGCCCCGCCCTCGTCATCGCCTACAGCCACTGTATCGCCCACGGCTACAACCTCGCCCACGGCCTCGACCAGCAAAAACTCGCCGTGGATACCGGCTACTGGCCCCTTTTCCGCCACGACCCCCGCCGCGCCGAAAAAGGCCAGCCCGCCCTCACCCTCGATTCTCCTCCACCCAAAGCCAGCCTCGGCAAATTCACCGAGGGCGAGACTCGCTTCGGCATGCTCCAGGCCATCGCCCCGCAGCGCGCCGAGCTCTTCGCCGCCGAAGCCCAGCTCGCCCTGCGCAACCGCTACGCCCTTTACCAACACCTCGCCACCCCGGCAGCCTCAACCGAACCGGCCCCGCCCCCGCCCGCCGCGTCCAACCCTGCCCAACCCTCCGCCTAACCCTCGACCCGGCCCCGCCATGAAGCTCGCCACCGACTACCTCGGCCTCCACCTCCGCACGCCCCTCATCATCGGCGCCTCCCCGTGCTGCGATGACCTCGACCTCTGCAAAAAACTCCAGGACGCCGGTGCCGGTGCCCTCGTCATGCACTCCCTCTTCGAGGAACAAATCGAGCTCGAGGAAAACGCCCGCTTCCGCCTGCTCGACGGCATCGCCGAAAGCCACCCCGAGGCCACCGGCTACTTCCCCAATTACGACGACTACGCCCTCGCCCCCGACCTCTACGTCCGACAAGTCGCCCGTTTAAAACACGCACTCCATATCCCCGTTATCGCCTCACTAAACGGCCACCGTCCCGGCGGCTGGATCGACCAAGCCCGCCAGCTCGAAGCCGCCGGCGCCGACGCCCTCGAACTCAACCTCTACTCCCTCGCCACCGATCCCGACATGGATTCCGACGACGTGGAGTCCGATCTCCTCTACGTGGTCAGCCAGGTCGTTGAGACCACTGCGATCCCCGTCTCGGTAAAAATCTCCCCCTGGCACACCGCCCCCGCCCACTTCATACGCCAACTCGAACTGCGCGGCGCACGCGGTACCGTCCTCTTCAACCGCTTTTATCAACCCGACTTCGACATCGAAGATCTTGAAGTGCGGCCCCAACTACGCCTCTCCGATTCCTCCGAACTGCTCCTCCGCCTGCGCTGGCTCTCGATTGTATCCCCCCATAGCGGCCTCAGCCTGGCGGCCAGCGGCGGCGTGCATACCCCCGAGGACCTGATCAAGACCATCCTGGCCGGCGCCCACGCCACCCAAGTCGTCTCCACCGTGCTGCGCCACGGCCCGGCCGCCGTCACCTCCCTGCTCTCGGGCTTGGAAACCTGGATGGAAGAACACGAATACACCTCCGTCGCCGAAATGCGTGGCGCGCTCAACCTCGCCCGCTGCCCCAACCCCACCGCCCACGAACGCGCCAACTACCTCCACGTCCTCCAAAGCTGGAAAGTCTAGCCGCCTCCCCCTCCCCCGCGACATCGCCTCCCCCTCCCTCCATCCCCCATCCCAAACCTGCAAAGTAACCTATTGGGTTACTTTGCGTCCGTTCGCAGGAGGCTGTTTTCGCGGTGTCTGGCGGTGTCCGTGACGTCCCGGGCCGGCCTTTCGCCTCCCCGGCCTGATTTTTCGACCCTCAGACCGCCCATACTCCACCCTTGCCCGCCCGCCCTCCTAGGGATGCTCTAAAGGCGCTTCCCCGTGCTTCGCTCCAGCTCGCTTCTTTTCAAGACCCGGCTTTTTCTCGCCCTCGCCCGGCCCTTCTGGTCCTCCGAGGAACGCTGGCCCGCCCGCCTGCTCCTCGCCGCCGTAGTCCTGCTGGTCCTCGCACAAAACTGGATCGCCGTCCGCCTCTCCTACTGGAACCGCGACTTCTTCGACACCATCCAGCGCGGCGACTACGCGTACTTTGTCCACCTCGGCGTCGCCTTCATCGGCTTCATCTTTTGCACCATCCTTTTCTGGCTCGCTGAAGACTATCTCTTTTCCTCCCTAAAAATCCGCTGGCGCCGCTGGATGACGGACCGCTTCCTGCGCGACTGGCTCGGCGACCGCGCCCATTACCTCGGCCAGCTCGACGGCCACCAAGGCGACAACCCCGACCAGCGTATCAGCGAAGACATACGCGCCTTCGTTTTCACCACGCTCGACCTCGGCAAACAGCTCTTCGCCGCCATCGTCGCCCTCGCCTCCTTCGCCATCATCCTCTGGCAACTCTCCTCTTCCGGCGCCGCCCTGCCCCCGCCGCCCGCCTACCCTTTTCCCGCCCTGCCCGAGCACCTAAGCTGGCTCACCCCACCTGTGATCGTCACGTGGGATCTCTACGTCGCCTTCACCTACGCCATCGCGTCCTTCCCCGGACACCTCGTCTGGATCTGCCTCGCCTACTCCCTGCTCGGCATGTGGCTGGTCGGCCGCGTGGGTCGCCCCATCATCGGGCTCAACTACGAGATGCAAAAACTCGAAGCCGACTTCCGCTTCGGCCTCGTGCGCCTGCGCGAAAACAGCGAAAGCACCGCCCTGGTGAACGGCGAACGCGCCGAACGCCGCTCCCTCGGCACCCACTTCACCCGCATCGTCGGCAACTTCAACGCCACCCTCCTGCGCCGCCTCCACCTCAACGCCTTTAAGTCCGTTTACTACCAGCTCTCCGACTTCGTCCCCATCCTCCTCTCCGCCCCCCGCTTCTTTGCCGGGGCGCTCACCCTCGGTCAACTCACCCAGCTCACCGGCGCGTTTAAAAACGTCCAAAGCAACTTCAACTTCTTCATCAACGCCTACGAAACCATCGCCGGTTGGTGGGCCATCACCGAACGCCTCGACGGCTTCCAGCGCGGCATCGAGCACTCCCGCCGCCTGCGCGAAGCCCAGGCCGAGATCTACTCCGCCGGCCGCAGCGAAGACCGCCTCGAAGTCACCGACCTCGCCCTTTTCCGCCCCGACGGACGTCTGCTCATGGCCCCCTTCAGCTTCACCGTGCGCCCCGGCGACTCCGTGCTCATCACCGGCCCTTCCGGCTGCGGCAAAAGCACCATCCTGCGCTCTCTCGTCGGCCTCTGGCCCTACGAACGCGGCCGCGTGCTTCTGCCCGATCCCTTTGATTGCATGGTCATGCCGCAGAAGCCCTACCTTCCCATCGGCACTCTGCGCGCCGCCCTCGCCTACCCCCGCGAAGCCCCGCAATTCGACGACACGATCTGCCGGCGCGCCCTCGCCCTTTGCGAGCTACCCGCCCTCGCCGAACGCCTCGACGAAGAAGCCCACTGGGCCCAAGTCCTCTCAGGCGGCGAACAACAACGCCTCGCCCTCGCCCGCGTCTTTCTCCACCGCCCCACCTGGCTCTTCCTCGACGAAGCCACCGCCGCCATCGACGAAAATGCCGAGCTCGCCTTCTACCACAAATTGCGCGCCGCCTTCCCCGGCCTTACCTACGTGACCATCGCCCACCGCAGCAGCCTGCGCAATGTCCACACCCGCCATTTCATGATCGAACACGCCGGCGACGGCACCCTCGCCCTGCGCGAAGACCGCACCCCGGCCATCCCTCCCACCTGATCCCCCTCCAAGCAACCCTGTAACCCAAACATCCAGTGAGCGTCTTCTAAACATGCTCTCTTCACTTCGCCTCGCGCTCTCGTTCGCCTTCGTTTTCAGCCCCCTCGCCCCGCTCTTTACAACAACCACCCGCGCCGCCTCTCCCGCACCGCTCACCGCCCATGAAAAAGCCGCCCACGCCCTCAACCGCCTCGGCTACGGCCCCCGCCCCGGCGAGATCGAAACCGTCGCCAAACTAGGCGTCGAAACATGGATACGAGCCCAACTTAACCCCGATACTCTACCCGGTCCTGCTGCCGACGCCGCCATCGATAAATTGAAAAAAATCAAGTTATCCGCCGGCGAGCTTGTCGCGGCCTATCAAAAGGAAATCCGTGACCGCAACACGGCTCAAAAAGCCCGTGCCGAGGCCGAAGCCAAAGGCGAGCCGGCCCCACGCGATGCCGGCCCGATGAACCAAAACGAAAACCGCCTTCTGGTCGCCGAAGCCCTCGGGGAACTGCAAAACGCCAAACTCACCCGCGCTGTCCTCTCCGAACATCAGCTCGAAGAAGTCCTGGTCGATTTCTGGTTTAACCACTTCAACGTCGACGCCCGCAAACAACAGGTCCGCGCCACCGTGGTCAGCTACGAACAAGACGTTATCCGCCCGCATGTATTCGGTAACTTCCGCGACCTTCTCGGCGCCACCGCCCGCAGCTCAGCCATGCTCGTCTACCTCGATAACTGGCGCAGCTCCCGCACTTACACCACCGGTCCCACCGAGACCGCCATCGCCGCACGCCTCCGCAAGGAAGCCATCGGAGAGACCAACCCGGACGCGGCCCCTCAACCCATAAAACGCGGCCTCAACGAAAACTACGGCCGCGAACTCCTCGAACTCCACACCCTCGGCGTCAACGGCGGCTACACTCAGAAAGACGTACAGGAAGTCGCCCGCGCCTTCACCGGCTGGACCATCAATCCCCGCGACGGCACCTTCCTCTTCCGCGACGCCTGGCACGACGCCGATGCCAAGACCGTTCTCGGCGTCAAATACTCCCAAGGCGGCGTAAAAGAAGGCGAACGTATCCTCGACGTCCTCGCCCTCCACCCCGCCACCGCCCGCCATCTGGCCACCAAGCTCTGCCAACGTTTCGTCGCCGACACTCCTCCGCCCGACCTCGTCGAACGCGTCGCCCAAGCTTACCTTAAATCCAAAGGCAACCTGCGCACCACCTACGAAGCCCTCTTCCTCTCGCCCGAGTTCTTCTTGCGGGATTCTTTCGCCGCCAAAACCAAGTCCCCCTTCGAGTTCGTGGCCTCGGCCCTTCGCGCCTCGGACGCCTCACTCGTCGAGGTTAAGAACTGGCCGGGCGGCATCCCTCTGCGTGCGATCGAGGCCGGCGCCAGCCTCGGCGCCGGCGGCGACCGCCTCGCTAACCTGAAACGTAAAACCGTGGTGCTCCACCTCATTGATATGGGCCAACCCCTCTACGCGTGGGGCCCGCCCACCGGTTTTCCCGAGGATTCCACGCACTGGATCGGGGCCGGCGCCTTGGTCGCCCGCCTCAACTTCGCCCTCGCTCTCACCGGCGCACAAATCGCCGACGCCCGCGTCGATGTGCGCCCACTCTTCGCTGGCGCCGACCCCGACCGCCCCGACACCGTCGTATCCGCACTCGCCCGCTCCATACTTGGCCGCGAACCCACCGACTCGACCCGCCAAGTCCTTCTCAACCAAGCCGCTCCGTCAAACGGCGATGCCATGCCCGTGCCAGACGTTCCCAAACTCCTGGCCCTCCTCCTCGGCTCCCCCGAGTTCCAACGCCGCTAAATTCAACCCCTTCCACGGCCCATGAAAACCCAACCCGTCTCCCGTCGCTTCTTCGTCAAACAAGGCGCGCTCGCCTTTGCCGCCATCGGTGCCGGTGCACTCTTCGGCCCCGACTTCCTGCGCTCCTCTGTAATGGCCGCCGAGACCCGCAAATCCTCCGGCGGACGGCGCGTGCTTGTCTGTCTGTTCCAACGCGGCGCGGCTGACGGTCTCTCCATGGTCGTGCCTTACGGCGACAAAGATTACTACAAACTACGCAACGACATCGCCCTCTCCGCACCCTCCCAAAAAGCCGCTTCCGCCGGGGTACTCGACCTCGACGGCCGCTTCGGCCTGCACCCCGCGCTCGCCCCGCTCCACCAACTCTACGGCGCCGGCGAACTCGCCGTACTCCACGCCTGCGGAAACCCCAACGCCACGCGCTCCCACTTCGAAGCCCAAGACCTCATGGAATCCGGCACCAGCACCGACCGCAACCTCGCTACCGGCTGGCTAAACCGCATGATCGGCTGTTGCCCTGAAGACGCCGCTCATCGCTCCGCGCTCCAGGCCGTCTCCCTCACCGCACAACTCCCCCGCAGCCTGCAAGGCAACGCAGATGCCCTCGCGATAGCCGACCTCGCCCGCTACGGCATCAGCCAGGGTGCCACCCCCGCCGGTTCCAAAACCAACGCCACCAGCTTTGAGCAGATCTACGAAAACGCCGTCGGCGACGCCCTCCACAGTGCCGGTCGCGATGGTTTCGCCGCCATGGACCTTCTGCGCAAAGTGAACCCCCAAAACTACACCCCCTCCAACGGCGCGGCCTACCCCCAAGGCGCATTCGGAAAATCCCTCCGCCAAGTTGCCCAACTCATCAAAGCCGACGTCGGCCTCGAAATCGCCTTCGTTGAAATCGGCGGCTGGGATACCCACGCGAACCAAGGCGGTGCCACCGGCACCCTTGCCACCCGCCTCACCGAGCTCGGCGGCGGCCTCGCCGCCCTGCACAAAGATCTAGGCGCCAAAATGTCCGACGTGCTCGTACTCACGATGAGCGAATTTGGCCGCACCGCGCGCCAGAACGGCAACCGCGGCACCGACCACGGCCACGGCACCGCCTTCTTTGCGCTGGGCGGCGACGTCCGTGGCGGCCGCGTGCTCGGAGACTGGCCGGGGCTCTCCACCGAAAAACTCTTCGAAGGCCGCGACCTCGCCATCACCACCGACTACCGCGATTTCTTCGCCGAAGCCTGCGTGCGCCACATGGGCGTAGCCGAAAAAGACCTCCCCCGCGTCTTCCCCGGCCACCAAGCCACCTCCGGGAAATTCCGCAACTACCTCCGCGCTTAGACCCGAATGAAAAGCTGAGACATGAAGTAAAAAACAGACTACTCAAGGGGGGGGACTCAGGTCGGAAGCTTACGTGCTTATAATTTTTTCGGAAATTGAAAAGCTTACCCTATCAACCAATATACATCAGCGCTTCCTCATTCTTCGCTCCAAGCCTATGAAACTGAGTACTACCCTTATCCTCTCGCTCGTGCTTGCCATCCCTGCTCCCGCCGCGACCCAACGCATCGCCATCGTCAAGACTGACGACATCACAGCGGAAAATGCTAAATGGGACCGCTGCTTCAAGATTGCGAATGACAAGGGTATCAAGGTCTCCGCCGGCATCATCACTGAATCGTTTCAGAAGCAAGGCCCCGACTACGTCCAGTGGCTGAGGAAATGGGATGCGACTGGCATGGTCGAATTCTGGAACCACGGATGGGATCACAAGCGCTGGACCGAGGATGGTAAGGAAAAATCGGAATTCAGAAGTTCCGGCTATGACCATCAAATCGAACACCTGCAAAAGGCACAGGCTGCGTACAAAAACGCGCTTGGTAAGGATTTGACGGCCTTCGGAAGCCCCTTCAACGCCATGGACGAGGACACCGCGAAGGCCCTCAACAAAATTACAGAACTCAAGCTCATCTTCTGCGTTCCCGGAGCAGCCGCAACCAAGACACTGACTGGCAAGATCCTCCTCCCCATGCACCTGCGCGGCGAGCACGACGGCACCGGAAAACCGAATTTTGAAAAGTTTAAGGAAGACTACGCCAAGAAGGATCGCCCCGATCTCACCTTTGCCGCCATACAATTCCACCCCCTCGGCTTCAGTGAACAAGGCTTCCAAGACTACGCCGCCATCCTAGACTTCCTGAAATCAGAAGGCTGGACCTTCATGCTTCCCAGCGAATACGAAAAAACAAAAACAGATCCCCTCTAATACCAACGTCCCATAAGATTCTGACTATTCATTGGAGGCTGTCTGCATGTAGGCGCAATTAGCTCAAGCAAGCGACCGACCTGCCAAATTGGTGCCGTTGGTATAGAGCTTCAGCGCTGATCTATTTTATCAAGAACAACCCTAGGCCGGGGCTACAAGCAGGGTCAGGGCCAGGGGGCGACGTTCACGCTCAGGGAGAATTTAACTGAATTTTTAACCGCAGAAAACTTCGGCCGGACGTCGATAACGGACTCAAGCTCCTGACCACCACTTGCTCCCGTAACGTGTCCAAAGGCAGCGCACTTATCTCCTGAAGGTAACTCGCCCCGGTCCGCCAGGTTTGCAGGTCGGTGGAAACTTCAGGCGTGATCGTGAGGTTGGATGATGAGTGGGCCCGCAAGCGGTTATAGGTTAATTGCAGGTAGCCTCCCTGCATGATGGTTTGTACAAACGGCACCGACGAGACGGTCCGGGGGTTGCTGCCCAGCGCGTATTCGATGATATTAGCGAAGCCGTCGCCGTCCGCGTCGGAGCCAACCGCAGCCAGGGTGGTCTCAGCCAGTTCGGTGGCAGTAAAATTAATTGCCTGCCAAGCGCTGTAGGAGGGCGGGGCTAGGGTTAAAATCAGCGTGCCCTGGCAATCACCGACCGCGTTTCCTGCGCTTAAATTAATATTAAACACACCGGATTCGGCGGGAATACCGCTTATAACGCCGGTGCCGCTGTTAATCGACAAGCCCGCTGGCAACCCGGTGGCCGCATAGTTAGTCGGAACGCCGGTGGCACCTATCGTATAGGTGAAGGGCACGCTTTGGGCGGCTTGGGCCGAGGTGGCGCTGGTGATTACCGGCACACGAGGAGGAGGGGTGGCAAGGCGCAGGGAGCTGTTTTTAGCGATTATATTACCGTCGATGTCATAGGTATACTGGGTATCAGAAAAGACCACCGAGCCGCCGGGCAGAAGGACGAGAGCGCGGGGGTTGGCCAGTCGGGCCGCCGAGCCAACTCCATCCACCCGTAGGTTGCCCGGACTGCTGGCCGAACCGGCAACCGTGCTCACTGTAGCCGTCGGGACGCTGACGCGGCGCAGTGTGCTGTTGCCATAATCGCTGACGAGGAGAGCTGCGTCCGTTGTATAGATTAAACCATAGGGGGTATCAAAAAGTGCGTTCGCTCCGGTGCCATCCAAGCTGCCTTCCAGGTCAGTGGCCGATCCGGCAAAAAGCTCCACCAACACTCCCCCGACTCCCAAGCTTAACTTGTTAATATGATTTTTTGCTAAGTCGGTTACGTACAGAGTTCCATCCGGGGCCTCAGCGATACCGGTGGGGAAGCCTTCCAGCCAGGTGGCCAGCGTGGTCACGGTGGCATCGGCTAGGGCGATTTGCCGTACGTAAGCTCCGTTCGCGTCACTATCCGAAAAGAAGAGTTTCGTGCCATCACGACTCAGCACGAGGGCGCCAGTGGCGGTAAAGCCGCTGGCGAAAGGCTCGACTACGCCTACCGCTGGATTAAAGCGCTTTATATAACCCGTGCTTATCTCGTCCAAAACCGTGGTGGTGCTTATGTAAAGGGTTCCATCTGAAGTAACCACCACGCCCGTGGGGTCGTCGACCATCACGATATCCGTAAGCACACCTTCGGGAGTTAACTTGCGGATGAGGTTGGCCGCGGTGTCTGCGCTGTAAACATTGCCCGCGCCGTCTACAGCGAGGCCTTCAGCAATCACGTCGGCACCGCCGGGCAGGGCTCCCACTGTATAAACCTCCGGTGGCAAAACCGTGAGCGTGCCCGTCGCCGTGCCGGTAAAGTTGGTTTCATCCACGGTGGCGACCACGGTGTAGGTGCCAACCTTGGTGGGTGGAGTCGGGCTTCCGTTATAGGTAAAGGCCACTGTATAGGTACCATTTGAAGTGACCGCCGTGGGCACGCGATTGGTGCCATCCCAACGTGGATTTAAGCCCCCTAACGTGATCGTGACCGTCTGTTTGGCCAGCGTGATAGTCAGGCTAAACGCGGTGGTCCCGGCGGAGTTGGTCGCGCTTAAGGTTATATTATAAACGCCGGAAACAGTCGGCACACCGGTGATCTGGCCGCGTGCGGAGTCGAAACTCAAACCCGCTGGCAGGCTGCCGGTGAGGCCATAAGCGGTGATCGCGGGGGCGGCTTGTACACTGTAGGCAAACGCCTGCCCATACGTTCCGTTGACGGTGGAGGCTCCGGTAAAGCTGGGGGCCGGCAAGGTGCTGAGCTTTCGCACCGTTTGGTTATCGCCGTCGGCGACATAAATCGTGCCCCCGTCCCCCGTAACGGCCAAACCCAAGGGATTTCGCAACCGCGTCGCGCCCTCCGCACCATCGGCATAACCCGCCGCTTGCGGACTGCCCGCCAGAGTAGTGACCA
>JAIXRU010000170.1 GCA_027485045.1 Opitutaceae bacterium
ATGGCCTCGGCGGCTGCGCGGGCCTCGTCCAAGGTCTTGACGGTGCGGGAACGTGCGACGTCGAGACCGATCTTGATCATGCACTGCTTGAAGAGCTCACGATCCTCGCCTTTGTTGATCGCCTCGGGTTTGGCGCCGATCATCTCGACTCCGTATTTCGCCAGGATGCCCTTTTCGTGAAGTTGCATCGACAGGTTGAGCGCGGTCTGCCCGCCGAGGGTGGGGAGGAGGGCGGAGGGGCGTTCCGCCGCGATGATTTTCTCAACGAATTCGACGGTGAGCGGTTCGATGTAGGTGGCGTCGGCGAATTCCGGATCGGTCATGATCGTGGCCGGATTTGAGTTCACCAGAATGATGCGATAGCCCTCCTCTCGCAGGGCCTTGCAGGCTTGGGTGCCGGAGTAATCAAACTCGCAGGCCTGGCCGATCACGATGGGACCGGCGCCGATGATAAGGATGGACTGGAGATCGGTGCGCTTGGGCATGGACGTAGAGGTGGCGGAAGGTTGGTTCCGACTTAAAGTCGGGCAAGCGGAAAGGCGCGCCAAAACATAAACGGCACCTTGAGGCCACTTTCACCACTGGGGGTGGCGGGGTTACCCAAGCCCAAAGGCTCTTCTCAGGCATCCTTAACCCAGACGGGACAGATCCACGCCGAGCGTTTTAGCGGCGAGCGCTTTGTCGCCATGCGTGGCTTTGAGCACCTGCTCAATGTAGTGCTTTTCCTGGGTGGCGAGGTATTCGCTGAGTTTGGGCCACCCTCCGAGTTCTTTGAGGCGGAGAGGTAGTTGATCCACGCCCACCATACGGGTTTCGGTCGCGGTGGCTATCTTGCTAACTACCTGGGCGATTTCGGTGATGTTGTTTGGCCAGGAATACGCCTTTAAAACCGCCAAGGCTTCCGGGGTAAACTCAACCAGGGTGGATTTGAAGTTGGGGTTCTCGGCCAGACCGGTGAAGTGCTTGACCAGATCCGGGATGTCCTCGGTGCGCTCCCGCAGAGGCGGAATATGCAGCGGGAGGGACGCGACGCGGTAAAAGAGTTCGTCGTCGAAGTTCCCTTCCTCGGTTAATCGCTCCAGATCCTTGTTACTGGTGCAGATCATGCGAAACGCATGTGCGTTGGTGCGCAAAACGCTCACGAGCTGGTGCTGCATCGTGGCGTTGAGTTTCTCGATATGTTGCAGGAGGAGTGTGCCGCCTTTGGCTTGGGAAATCCACGCGCCACCAGTTCCATTGTCCCCGACGAGGCCAGCATGCAGATTTGTTTCCGAGCCTTGGGCGCAATCAATGCGAACAAAGGGAATGTCCCCGCCGCCGTGCAGGAGCTCGGCAATCGTGGTTTTTCCCGTGCCAGTCTCGCCCTGTAAAAGTACGGGCGTGCGCACTGAGCTCAGTTTGCGAATCTGCGAGACCAGTTTTTTATGAGCGCTGCTAACACCGACCAAGGTGGTATCGAGACTGAGCGTGGTGGCGGAGATACCTTTGCTTACGCTGACCGGCGTGATTTCGGATTTTTCAGTGTTAAAGCGGCGGTATTCGAGCGCTCGTTTCAACGTCGCGATCAGATCGTCCACCCGGAAGGGTTTCTGGAGGTAGTCAAAGGCGCCAAACTTCAAGGCCTGCACTGCGCTGTCGGTGGAGGCGTAGGCCGTCATGATGATGACCACCGCGCTGGGATCGTACAGTTTCAGTTGCTTGAGTAAGGTGATGCCGTCCATAGGCTTCATGTCGATATCCGCCAGCACCAGGTCGTATTTCTCCGCCTTGTAGCGGGTGAGGGCTTTTTCGCCGTCGGTGGCGAAAGCGGTGGTGTAGCCGGTAGGCTGAATGACGGCCTCCAGCATTTCATGGATGGACAGCAGATCGTCGACGATGAGAACGGACGGCATGGGCGGGGTTACGTAGAAGCGTCAGGAAATGAACGAAAGCAGAAAGTTGGGGCAAGCTCGTGTTGTCGGTTTATTTCAGGCCACCGGCGACCGCACCGAGTTGGAAGATGGGGAGGAACATAGCCATAACGATACCACCCACCACTACGCCAAGAAAAACAATCAACAGGGGTTCGATAAGCGAAGTGAGGGAAGCGACGGTGGCCTCGGATTCTGTGTCATAAAAATCCGCCACTTTGTTCATCATGCCGTCTACGTTACCCGTGGATTCGCCTGCTTTTACCATGTGTTTCATCATGGGGGGGAAAAAGGCATTGGCCGCGAGCACTTCCGAAACTTGGCCGCCTTGACTTACGTGTTTGGCTATTTCAGCGCAGGCGTCTTCGACTTGGACCTTGTTGGATGCGGAAGCGACAATTTCCAGGGTGCGCAAGATGGGCACGCCCGAACGGATCAAGGTGGCGTAGGTGCGACAGAAGCGGGAGAGGGCGATTTTGTGAATCAAGCTGCCAAAAATGGGCGCTCTGACTAGGGTTTCATCTTTTACCCGGCGTCCCCGTGGAGTGGCGACAAACTTCTGGAGCACCCAAAACGCGGCGTAAGCTCCCCCCGCCAAATAGAAAAAGTTGGCTTTCAGGAAATCGCTCAAATCGATGAGAAACTGGGTGGGAGCGGGTAACTTCGCACCGAAGTCGTTGAACATGGCTGCGAACACCGGGATTACGAAAATCAGCAGCACATTTACCAAGGCCACCGCCAGACCGATAACCGCAATCGGATAGGTCATGGCTGATTTCACTTTTTTCGTCAGCTTGACGCTCGATTCAAAATAGAGCGCCACTTTGCTCAGGATTTCTGCCAGCGCGCCGGAGGCCTCGCCCGCCTCGACCATCGAGATAAACAAGGTGTTGAATGACTTGGGGTAGAGCTTGACCGCGTTGGAGAAGGAACTGCCTTGGGAAATCTCGATTCGCACATCGCGTATCACTATGCGGAAAACCGGGTCTTCGGTCTGGTCTTGAAGGGCTTCGAGGCACTGCACCAAGGGTAAGCCTGCGGTCAGCAACGACGCTAATTGCTGGGTGAAAATAGCCAGTTCGCCCAGTGGCAGCTTGTAGGTTTTGGCCTTTTTCTCGTTGGCCTTCTGTTTGGCAAGCGCCTGCGAGGCGGCTAAGTTCACTTTGGTGGCAGGTTTGGGGGTAAACGCACCACTCCCTGTCGATGAGCGTGTTGCAGAACTCCCAGCGGGGGCGCTGCGCGTCGAGATAAAGGCCATGCACATAGGCTTGGCGTACCGTTTGCCGAGCGGCAACCCGTTTTAACGCTTCTTATGCGGTTTGACGTGAACTTCACGTATTCATCTGCGAGGGAGGGCTTGACGGTGAGGGTGTCGCCCATGAAGTTAATTGCACTGTGCGGTCGTAGTTTAGTGGTAAAACTCCACTCTTCCAAAGTGGTCTCGAGGGTTCGATTCCCTCCGACCGCACCATTTTTTGCCCTCGCCTTTGCCGGGTGGCGCTTCGGCAATCTCTTATGTCGTTCGAAACATTAGGTCTTCACACCAGCATAGTCCGAGCCGTGGTCGCCAAAGGCTATACCGCGCCTTCGCCCATTCAGGAGCAGGCCATTCCGGTCGTTCTGGCCGGCCGCGACTTAATCGCTTCCGCCCAAACCGGCACCGGTAAAACTGCCGCGTTTGCCCTGCCCATTCTAAACCGACTCGGTCCCCATAAGGCTGCCGGTCCCCGCGTTCTCGTCTTGGAGCCTACCCGCGAACTGGCCGCCCAAGTGGATGAAGCCTTCGCGGAATTCGGCCAGTTCACCGATACTCGCCGCGCTTTGCTGCATGGTGGCGTTGGCTATGGCAAACAACGTTCCGATGTGCGCGCCGGCGCTGATATCGTGGTCGCCACCGTGGGTCGCCTCATGGATTTTTTGCAGGAGCGTGCATTGCGTCTGGATCATCTCGAAGTGCTGGTGCTCGACGAGGTGGATCGCATGCTCGACATGGGCTTTATCAATGACGTCAAAAAGATCGTCGCGATGTGCCCCGTTAAGCGGCAGACGCTGTTTTTCTCCGCCACGGTGCCGCCCGAGATCGAGGCCATCGCACGTTTCGCGCTCAAGAATCCCGAGCGCATCAGCATCGGCCGCCAGCGTTCGGTCAACGAGAGCGTCACCCACGCCATCTATCCGGTGCCGATGCACCTGAAGTTTCCACTGTTGCTGGCGCTGCTGGAGAAAACAGACTTCCACAGCGTAATCGTTTTTACCCGCACCAAACACGGCGCGGACAAGATCGCCAAGAAGCTCAAATCCGAGGGCCATTGCGTCGCCGTGCTCCATGGCAATCGCAGTCAAGGTCAACGCAAGGACGCGCTCACCGGGTTCAAGGAAGGCCGCTACGAGGTGATGGTCGCCACCGACATCGCCGCCCGCGGACTCGATGTGGCGGGAGTGACTCATGTGATCAACTACGATATCCCCGGCACGCCTGACGACTATGTGCACCGTATCGGCCGGACCGGCCGGGCGGCGGCCGAGGGCGACGCCTTCACCCTGATGTCGCCCGATCAAACCGGCGAAGTGCGGGCCATCGAGCGTTTTATCAAGGCGACCATCCCCCAACTCCAGCTTGAAGGCTTCGACTACAAGGCCAAGGCAATCGCCCCCGCCGCGGGTGCCGGTCAAGGTGATCGTGAATCGCACTTCCGCGATCCACGTGCTCCGCGCGGCGGTGGGCGCAGCTCGGGTGGTGGTGGGCGTGCTCCCGGCGGCGGTTTCGCGGCCCGCAGCGGCCCTGCCACTCAGGCGAGCGGACCGGTTTCGTTGCCGCCCCGCCGCGCCGATCACCAGCAAGTCGACGCCCGCCCGTCTCGCGATGAACGCGCGCCCATTCCCGGCACGACCGGTGGAAAAGGCAGCGGCGGCCAGCAACGCGACAAGGACCGGGCGCCCAATCCGTTCGTGCAAAAAGGGCGTCCCGGCGCCCATTGGCAGACGCGCGGCGACGGGCGTCGTTGAGCTGCCCGGCCTTCGATCCAAGTTACTGCAAGTTCAGTCCGAGATGGCGGGCCAGGCGGTGCTCGCGAATACCGTAAAACGCCGCCAGGGACCGGGCGCGTTGGGCCGGTCCGGGCAGTAATTCGGTGGGCGCGCCGGCGGGTCGGTAGGCGGCGATCATGAGATTTTTGGCGGTGTGCTCGCTGGAGATAAACTCAAAGACCTTGGTGCGGTAGCCGGCAGCTTCGAGGATTTGGGCGCGCAGGGCATCGGTGATGAATTCCGCCTGACGCTCTTGGAAAATGCCGTGGCGTAGGGCGTCGGCCAGTACGGGGGGCGCGACGAGTTGGGGGCGGAGTTCTTTTTGACAACAGGGCGAGACGACGAGGAGCCGGGCACCGGCGGCGTGGCCGGCGGCGAGAGCGTCGTCGGTGGCGGTGTCGCACGCGTGGAGGGCGATCAGTACGTCGAGTTTCTGGCTCGATGGGGTGGAATGAGTAATGCCCGATGACGAATGGGGCGGGACGGGGATGTCCCCTTCGACGAAGGTGAGGTGGGGGGAGAGGCCGCATTCGCGGGCGATGCGGTTGCCGAGGGCGACGAGGTCGGCGCGACGTTCGATGCCGGTGATTTGGGCACGGGGGCCGAGGAGGGAGGCGAGGGCGAAAGTGAGGTAGCCTTTGCCGGAACCCATGTCGGCGATCTGGAGCGGGGAGCTTGGAGGGGGGAGCTCGTT
The DNA here is from genome assembly GCA_027485045.1 of Opitutaceae bacterium. Taxonomy (GTDB): domain Bacteria; phylum Verrucomicrobiota; class Verrucomicrobiia; order Opitutales; family Opitutaceae; genus IMCC26134_A. The sequence continues at coordinate 5,632 of JAIXRU010000170.1, forward strand.
GGTGAGGCCGCTTTCGGTCAGGAGGGCTTGGAGTAGTTCGGCGAATTTCTCGATCTGGCGGTATTTGTGAGCCATCCCCTCGCGGGGTAGGCCGCGTTCATTGGTGATGCCGAGGGCGCGGAGCCAGGGGGCGTCGGTGGGGAGGAGGCGGGTCTTGGCGCGGTCGTGGGTGGGTGCGGGAGCGGAGGGGGCGGAGTCGGCGGCTTTGACGCGAAGGCGGGCGGGTTTGGCGGGGTCGGGGTTTTGCTCAAGCTGAGCGGTGGCGAGGCGGGTGAAGAGGTGGGCGTCGAGAAAGGTGTCGGCCAGGAGGGCGGCGAGGGCGGAGGGGGCTTCGGCGGCGGGAATGTTTTTGGTGATGTCGCGGGTGGCGTGGCGGTAAACGAGCGTGAGGTGGGGTCCGGCTTTCAGGGTGACGAGGCGGGCGAAGAGGTTGCGCAGGGTGGGGTCGGCGGCGGGGCGGGGTTTGCCAAGGGTGAGCTTGGCGAGTGTGCCGTGGACTATGGCGTCGGCCAAGAGGGCTTGGAAGCGAGCGAGTGGAGGCGAGATGGGCATGGAAGTTATTCTTCGGCGGTGGCGAAGAGGTGGCGGACAGCACTGGTCTCCGGGGAGTGCGGGCGGATTTTATGCTGGTCGATGGTGCAGACCGGCATGACGCCCATGAGGGCGTTGGTGAGGAAGACTTCGTCGGCGGCGAGCAGGTCCGCGAGGGTAATGGGCGTCTCGTGGGCGCGTTCGGGGCCGACGAGGGCGAGCACGCGGGCGCGGGCGACGCCGGGGAGTATGCCGGCGGAGAGGGGCGGGGTGTGGGCGTGGCCGTCTTTGACGAGGAAGACGCTGCTTACGGCGCCCTCGAGCACGTGGCCGGCCGGGGTGACGAAAAGGGCTTCGTCGTAGCCGGCGGCTTGCGCGGAGCGGCGGGCGAGAAGGTTTTCTAGGTAGTTGAGGGTTTTATGACCGGTGAGGCGGCCGTCGCGTTCGCCCTGGCGGTAGGTCTGCACGCGGAAGCCTCGCAGGTAATCGGGGGCTGTGTAGGGCAGGGTGCGGGCGGTGATGAGTTCGGCGGTGCGGTTGAGCTCGCGGTAACGCACGATTTTGACGGCGGCGTTGGGCAGGCGCACGGAAGCGAGCAGGCGGGTGATGCGGTCGGCCAGCTCGGGGGCGGGCGGAGGTGGAGCGAGGTCCAGGGCGGCGCAAGTGGAGGCGAGGCGGGCGTGGTGGGCGGCAAAGAGCAGGGGCAGGCCGTTGCGGGCGCGGATGGTTTCGAAGGCTCCGTGGCCGAAGAGGAAGCCGTCGCACAGGGCGGAGACTTTGGCCTGGGCGGCGGGCAGGAGTTCTCCGTCGAGGAGGACTTGGGGGGCGATGGACATGGTTTGGGAGCGGGGAGCTAGGAGGACGGAGGACGGAGCTTGTAAAGCTGGTAAGCTTGTAGGCTATCAAGTTAGCAGGCGGCAGTGAGCGTGGCGCGAGGGTAATGAGGGATGACTAATGACGGACGACGGTGGGCGGCGGGGTCAGGGCTTGGTGGAGGGCGCGGCCTTTGTGGAGGGTTTCTTCGTATTCGGAATCGGGGTCGCTGTCCCAAGTGATGCCGCCGCCGACGTGGTAGGAGGCTCGGCCTGCGGCGCAGGTTATCGTGCGGATGGCGATGGCGAGGTCGGCGTCGCCGTCGTAGCCGAGGTAACCGAGGGCGCCGGTGTAGGCGTGGCGGCGGGCGGTCTCCAGTTCGGCGATGATCTGCATGGCGCGGACTTTGGGCGCGCCGGTTATGCTGCCGCCGGGATGCAGGGCGCGAAGGGCGTCGAAACGGTCGAGGCCGGGGGCGAGTTGAGCGCGCACGGTGGCGACGAGGTGATGCACGGTGGCGTAGCTTTCGAGGTCGTGACGGGCGGCGACGTGCACGCTGCCCGGTGTTGCGACGCGGCCGAGGTCGTTGCGGGCGAGGTCCACGATCATGAGGAGTTCGGCGTGGTCTTTGGCGCTGGCGAGGAGGCGGGCGCGTTGGGCGGCGTCGGCGGCGGGGTCATGGAGGCGGGCGATGGTGCCTTTGATGGGGCGGGTTTCTAGAGCGCGGCCGGAGACGCGGAGCAGGCGTTCTGGAGTGCTGGATACGATTTGTTGGTCGCCGAAATCGAGGTAGGCGGCGTGGGGGGCGGGGTTGAGGGCGCGGAGGCGCAGGTAGAGGGCGGCGGCAGAACCGGAGAAGGGTGCGGTGAAGCGTTGGGTGAAGTTGACCTGATAGGTGTCGCCGGCGGCGATGTAGGCGCGGATGCGCTGGAGGGCGGCGGCGTAGGCGGCGGGGGTGAGATCGGGCTCGAGTGGGCCGACTTGATAGCCGGGAGCGGGGAGTTGAGTGAGTGGAGCCGAGATTAAAGAGTGGAGGTAATCGAGCGCGTCGGTGTTTGGAGCGATGAGCGTGGTTTGGCCGCTGGCGTGATCGTGGACGAGGGCGGAGTCGTAGAGCCCAAAGGCATCGGCGGGTAGGGCGAATTCGCCCGGTGCGCGGGAGGCTACGCGGTGGAGGGCGGCACCGGCTTCGTAGCCGAAGTAGCCGATGGCTCCGCCGACAAAAGGCAGGCCGGGAACGGCGGCGCATGCGCGGGCCTCAAGTTCCTGACGTAGGCGGGCCATGAAGGCTTCTGCGGATTCGTGGGCGGCGGCGCGGAGCACGAGGGTGGGTTCGCACGCGAGGATGCTATAACGAGCGCCGGAAGATGGGAGCGCGGAGTCTAGGAAAACGGCACCGTTGCGCTCCGCGAAAACGGGAAAAAGCTCGGCGGGCGGCGGGCAGGTGCCGGGCGGGAGAGCGAGGGTGAGAGGAGCCGGGCGCATCTGACGGTGCAGAGAGAAAAAAGTGACGCGGGCGCTCAGGCAGCCGGCAGGCGGCGGACGCCGGACTGGTCGAGCAAGGCGAGGTGTTGGGCGAGGGTTCGGCCGACTATTTGGAGCTCGGGGGCGAGGTCGCAGAGGGGGGCGAGCACAAAGGCGCGGTTCAGCATCGCGGGGTGTGGCAGCGTGAGGTGAGGGTCTTGGCTGGTGGTGTTGCCGTGGAGGAGGATATCGAGATCGAGGGTGCGGGGGCCCCAGCGTTCGGCGCGGATGCGGCCTCGGGTTTGCTCGATGGTGAGGCAGGCATCGAGCAGGGCGCGGGGCTCGAGGGTGGTCTCCAGTTCGGCGGCGGCGTTGAGGTAGTCCTGTTGACCGGCGGGGCCGAGAGGGGCGGTTTCGTAGCGGCTGGAGCGGGCGAGGAGGCGGGTGCCGGGCAGGGCTGCGAGTGCGGCGAAGGCTGCGTCGAGGTGGGCGTGGCGGTCGCCGAGGTTGGTGCCGAGGGCGACGTAAACGATGGCGGGAACGAAAGGCACGGGCGGGACTTTTAGCGCGCGAGGGTGGTGGTGAGGGCGATGCCGGCGTGGTCGCCGGGGATGGGCACGTGAGGCTTGTGGATGGTGAGGGTGGCGCTGAGCACGCGGGGGTGGGCGGCGAGCACGGCGGTGAGAATGCGGTGGGCGAGGGCCTCGATCAGGGCGAAGCGTTCGCCGGTGACAATGTCGCGGCACAGGTGGTAAACTTCGGCGTAGTTGACCGTGTGGGTGAGGTCGTCGCTGGCGGCGGCCTGGGCGATGTCCACCACGAGATCGAGATCGATGATCCAGGGTTGGCCGAGGACGGCTTCCTCGGGGAGCACGCCGTGACGACCGTGGAAGCGGAGCTGTTTGAGGTGAATGGTGGCGAGCATGGGGGGGCGGGCGTATCGGCGCAAAGCTGTGCGCTAGGCTTAAAGGGAAAAGGTGGCCGGGACGAAAGGCCAATGACGAATGATTCCAATCACGTTTCGCTTGGAATCTTTTGCAGAGTGGAGTGAGCAGCGAAGGTGATGCCGACGGTGGACATATTGGTTCGGTCCTAAGGGAAAATAAAAGCTTGCGTTTTAAATTTCTGTAATCACAGAAATATCCATGATCCTTACGCCGACCATGGAAAAATTTGTTCTTCACTGGGGGGAGATGGGCTGGCGTTGGGGGATCAATCGGTCGGTAGCACAAATCCACGCCTTGTTGATGCTGTCGACCAAACCTCTGCCAGCGGAGGATATCTGCGAAACCCTCGGCGTAGCCCGCTCGAACGTTAGCAACAGCCTTAAGGAACTCCAAGGCTGGGGTATCGTCCGGGTAGTGCATGTGTTTGGCGACCGTAGGGAGCACTTCGAAACGCTCAAAGATGTCTGGGAAATGTTTCTCATAATATTAAGGGAGCGTAAGAAGCGTGAGATTGATCCTACCTTACAGACGCTGCGCGAGTGCGCGAGCGAGGCTTCTAAAGATCAGGCCGAGCCAGCGCACACCGTGGAGCGTTTAAATGAACTCATCGAGCTTATAGAGCTGACCTCGGGCTGGGCGGAACGGGCCCAATCAATGTCTCCAGCAGCGGCCAAACGCCTTTGCCAGCTCGGAGACAAAGTCTTTCGTTTGGTCGGGTAATCCCCTTTTTTTACTACTAATTTTCTTAGTTAACAGAAATAACTAAAACAAAAGAAAAAAAACATGAACCATACCGTAATCGCTTATCTGATTTATCTTCCGGTCGCGCTAGCCATGACCATCTGGGTCGCGCGGACCTTACATAAAAATGGGAGGGTCTTTCTCGTGCAGGCCTTTCGCGGCAATGAGGAGATGGCGGATTCGGTCAACCATCTGCTCGTGGTGGGATTTTATCTGATAAACCTGGGCTTTATTGCTTTTGCGCTGCGTTACGGGGACAAGCCGGACGATCCGCAGGCGATGATCGAATTCCTCAGCACGAAGCTCGGTGTCGTGCTGCTCGTGCTCGGCGGCATGCACTTCTTCAATCTCTTCAACTTCGACAAAATGAGAAAAAAGGGTCTGAGGCGAATGGCACTTAGTTAAGGGGGCTTATCGGTGTATCTGACTTAGACCGCCCCTTCAGGGCTTTTTATCGTTACCTATTGATGCCTAGGGCGTTGCCCTAGTCTAGAGTAAGACGCCCCG
>JAIXRU010000311.1 GCA_027485045.1 Opitutaceae bacterium
CCCCCTCAACCGCCGCCGCCTGGTCGAGCAAATCTCCGCCCAGTTCGGCCCCGTCATCGCCCCTCACGCCCCCGCCGCCCTCGAAGCCTTGCTCTCCAGCCCCGCCACTTTTGTCCCCACCCTCATCGTCGCCGACGCCTCCTATTTCCTCCCCGACGCCAATCAAGCGCTCACCGCCCGCCTTCGCCCGCTCAACCTCCCCGTGCTCTGGCTCCACCCGCCGGGACAACCCGCGATCGACGCGGACAGACTCGGCCCCGTCCACGCCCAGCTAACCCGCCCCGCCCGCACTGCCCAGGTCCTGTCCGCCCTGCGCCGTCACCTCGGTTTGGACGCACCACGTTCCGCCTCCCGAGACACTCTGGAAATTGAACAACTGGCCAAATCCATCCCGCTTTCCATCCTGCTCGTGGAAGATAATCTCGTTAACCAAAAAGTCGCCCTCCGCTTCCTCGACCGCCTCGGCTATCGCGCCGATGCCGTCGCCAACGGTCTCGAAGCCGTGCGCTCCGTCCACGACCGCGCCTACGATCTCGTTTTCATGGACCTGCAAATGCCCGAAATGGACGGCTTCGCCGCCTCCCGCGAGATCCGCCAGACTCTGCCCGTCGAACGCCAGCCACGCATCATCGCGCTCACCGCCAACGCCCTCCAAGGCGACCGCGAAGCCTGCCTCGCCGCCGGCATGGACGACTACATCACCAAGCCGATCAAGCTCCAGGATATCGCCGCCAGCATCCAGCGTCAGTTCGCCCCGCCTGCGCCGTAAGGCAGAGCATTTTGATTAAAACGCAGCCCAGATCGGGTGCTTATGTAGGGCGAGGTCGCCGCACCCGCCGTTCGCAAACCTGATCACGCTACGGCGGGGTGAGGCGACCCCGCTCTACACCTCCCGCACCCACGCCTTAAACGCCCTCAGTTTCACCGGCGTGCCGAGGGTCAGCAATTCGTCGCCCGCCCGCAAAAACTCGTCGCCGCCCGGATTCAGAATCCGCCGCGCGCCCCGCCTCACTCCCGCGATCTGCACCCCATGCACCGCCGAGGGTGCCAGCGCCCCCAGCGTCACGCCCGCGGACCGGCTGCCCTCCGGCACCGTCACCGTATCCAAACCCACCACATCAAAGTCCGACGACTCCTCCGCCGCGACCGCGCCCAGCGCCGCCTTTGCCGCCGCCCACTGTCCCGGCGCGCCCAGCAACAAGACCTTGTCGCGGGGGAACAAGGCCTCCCCCGGCCCCGGCAGCGTGATCATGCACCCCTGCCGCTCGATCCCCACCACCGTGCAGCCAAACCGCGAACGCAGTTCGAGCTGGGCCAGTGTCCGCCCCGAACAGGCCGCCAGATCCGGCAACACGCAATCCGTCACCCCCATCGCCCATTCTTCGTGCTTGGTTCCGGCCCACGGCACCGACGTCGCGCTCATCCTCTGCCCCGTGCCTTCGCCCAGCATATCCTGCAAACCCACCTCCAGCTCGCTGTGCCAGTAAATCAGCCGCCGCCGGAGCAAACCCAGCACCGCCACCACCACCAGCACGCTGCCCAGCAAGGTCCACCGCGCCGAACCCGTCGGCGCGAACGAGGCCACCCACACCACCAGCGCCACCGTCGCCACCAAGCGGATACCGTTGGCGATCAACCCGCGCAGCCGTTCCTTCCGGCTCGTCGCCTGACCCTGGGTGGAAAACTCCGCCACGATCAGGGCCAGCGCCCCCACATTCCGCCACACCGCGAACAGGGGCACCAGCGCCACCCCCACCAAGCCCAGCCAAAACAGCAGCCGCGGCCCGCCCGGGATCAGCCAGTTCGCCCCCAGCCAGCCCGTCAGCGCCGTCTCCATCGGCTCGGCAAACACCAGCAAGCCCGCCACGAAGAGCAGCTCCACCCCGATTTGGATCACGCGCTTGCGGCTCAGCTTCCACAACAAGCTGCCCGCCTGCCGCTCCCGCAGCCGCTCCAAACCCTCCTGATACGAGGTCAACACCGCCACCAGCCACTGCGGCCGCCGCCGCAGGATCGCCTCCGAGATCGGCTCGGCCCGCCGCGTTAGAAACGGCGCGGTCAGCGAGGTCATTAACGACAGCCCCACCGCCAGCGGATAATACACCGGCGGCACCACCGCCGCCGCCACGCCCAACTGCGCGATGATAAACGAAAACTCCCCGATCGGCGTCGTCACCAGCCCCGTGCGCAACGCATCCCGATGCGGCGTCCCGATCAGGGTCAACCCGGTCGAAATCGCCCCCACCCGCACCACCAGGGTAAACACCGTCAAGCCCAGGATCAGCCACCACGCCTCGCCCAGCGCCTGCACATTGATTTGCAGACCTATCGCTACGAAAAACACCGCGCTGAACACATCGCGCATGCCCTCGAAAATCCGCTCCACCTGATGCCGGTGCGGCGTCTCCGCCACAATGCACCCGAGCAAAAACGCCCCCAACCCCAGCGCCTCGCCCGCCCGATACGCCACGATCGCCAGCCCGAACAACAAGGCCGCCGTCGCCAGCGTCTGCAACTCCTCGTCCGCGTTTACACTCAGCACCCGCAGCAGCCACGGCACGATCAGCAAACCCATCACCCCCGCAAACACCACAAACGCCCCGAAACCGCCCAGCGTCGCCCCCAACCCGCTACCCGCCGCCGCCGCGCCCTCCACCGCGCCCGAACCCAGCACCACCAACGAGTTCAACACCGTCAACATCACCACCGCCACCACGTCTTCCAACACCGTCACCCCCATCGCCAGTTGCGAGGACCGCTCATGCCCCGCCCCCGTCTCGTGCAACACCTTCCCGATGATCGCCGAGGACGACACCATCAACATCGCGGCCAAAAACAGCGTCTCCGTCCCGTCCAGCCCCACCGCCACCCCCAGCCCGCGTGTAGCGTAGTAGGTCATCACCGCCCCCAGCCCCACCGCCAGCAACAAGCCCGCCCCCAGCCGCTGCAAACGCCGCAGACTCAGCCGCAGCCCGATTGAAAACATAAGGAATACCAGCCCCACCTGCGCCGCCGTCGCGATGCTCGCATCATCCGTCACCAACGAAAAGGGCGGCGTGTAAGGCCCCACCACCATGCCCGCCACCAGATAGCCCACCACCGCCGACAAGCCCGCCCGCTGGCACAGCCAGCCCAGCGCCGCCGCCGCCGCCAAGATGATCGCCAGATCCTGAATAAAGTTAACGCCAGGCAACATATTCCGCCCACCCTAAACACGTTCCCCACCTTAGCCCAGCCGCCAATGCGCCGGCACCAAAGATTCGATCCCGTAATTCACCAGACGAAAATACAGCCAGAAAATCACCAGGCCGAGCCCGATCAAAAACCACGCCTCACCCGCCCCTCCCGCCTTCGCCCGGCTGAATCGCTGCAACCACCGCACAAACGCCTCCAAACCGGGCGACACCACAAACGCCACCATCGACGAGCCCCCCAGCACCAGCCCCATCACCACCGCGGTGCGCAACCACGGATCCCCGATCCGCTCCGCCTGGTAACCCACAAACGCGTTAACCAGATTCAAAAGCAGCAGACAGCAGGGCAACAGATAGTGAACCCGCAGATTGATCAAAGGCTTGGCCATGCCCCCAACCCAACGCCCCCCGCGCCAGATTCAACCCCGACGATACCCTATGTTACGTTTTTCGCACCTGCCCCGACGCGCTTAAGTTCGCTTCCTTTCGTGCCGATGACACACGAGCCCGTTTAACCACAGAACTCAAAAAACTGCACACCCTTCCCATGATACCTAGTCGTTACCGCCTCCTCCTCTTAGTCGGCTTCTTCGCCCTCCCCTTCGGCCTGATCGCCCAGGCCCTCGACCCCGCCATCCAGACCAAAGTGGACGCCCAAATCTCCCAAATCGTCACCCTCGCCGCCGACCCCGCCATCGTCCAGGCCGTGCGCGAGCAAAACGCCAGCACACCCGCCGATTACACCGCCATGACCAAGGAAAAGTGGAAATCCCTCCCCGTGCTCGACCCCTTCGTACGATCCTACAGCCGCAACCCCGCCGCCGAAGTGCTCCGGGCCAAGAAAAGCAAGTTCGCCTCCGAAGCCTTCCTCTCCGACGCCGCCGGACTGAAAGTCGCCTTCCTGACCAAGACCACCAACTTCAGCCACAAAGGCAGCCCCAAACACGAAAAACCCCTCGCCAACGAAACCTGGCAAGGCCCCGTCGAAGTGGATGAATCCACTGGCCAGCAACAACTTCAAGTCGCCGTTCCCGTGCTCGACGGCGGCAAACCCATCGGCTCGCTCGTGATCGGCCTCAGTCTCACCAAGCTCTCCTCCTAAGCCGGCTCCATGCGCTTTAGCTCCACCATCCGGGCCCGCCTGCTCCTCCTGCTGGCCGGCTCGGCCACCCTCGCCCTGTTCCTCTTAAGCGGAGCGATCTACCTCGCCCACTGGATTCGCACCGAGGAGACCCGCCTTAGGGTCGAGACCCAAGCCGTAGCGCACGCCGCCCAGCAAGCCACACATAACCTCATCTTTGCCCAAGGCAGCCTGCAAGCCCTGCTCCGCCTGCGCGACCCCGACGAACTCGAAAAAGCCCTCGCCAGCTACGAAGATCAGGCCAAGCGAAAAAAAGCCGCCCTAGCCGTCCGCCCCGCCCTCACCGCTCCGCTCACCGCGCTCGACGCCGCCGCCAAGACAGTGCTCGACGACCTTCTCCTCGGCAACAACGCCGGTGCCATCGACCGCTTCGTCAACAACTACTCGCCCGCCTTTACTGCCACTCTTGACGCACTGGAAAAAGACACCGACGCGCAAGAAGTCGCTACCCAGGCCAAGAGCGACGAGAACGAAGCCCTCCTCACCCGCGTGCTCTGGTCGGTAGGAGGCGGCGTCTCCACTGTCCTCGTGGTCTTTCTCCTCCTCGGTGCCCGTTTCCAAGCCTCCACCTCCCGCACTCTGCAAACCATCGCCCGCGAACTCGACCAAGGCGCGAAAATTCTCTCCGAAAACGTCGCTCAAATCGCCCAGTCCGGCCAGACCCTCGCCGAAAGCGCCAGTCAGCAAGCCGCCACGCTGGAGGAAAACAGCGCCTCGCTCACCGAAATCGCCAGCATGACCAAACGCAACGGCGAGAGTGCCCTCGCCGCCAAGTCCCTCGCCAGCCAGGCCCGCGCCAGCGCCGAGGCCGGCGCGGTCGAAATCGCCGCCATGCGTGAAGCTATGCAGGCCATTCAAAAATCCTCCGCCGGCATCGCCACCATCATCGGCAGCATCGACGAAATCGCCTTCCAAACCAACATCCTCGCCCTCAACGCCGCCGTCGAAGCCGCCCGCGCCGGCGAGGCCGGAGCCGGCTTTGCCGTCGTCGCCGACGAGGTGCGCTCACTCGCCCAACGCTCCGCCCGCTCCGCCAAGGAGACCACTGAACGCATCGAAGACTCCGTCCAAAAAAGCACCCGGGGCGCCCAAATCAGCCAACGCGTGGCCGAAGCCCTTGCCACCATCACCACCCAGACCACCCGGGTCGATGCCCTCATCGCCGAAATCACCCAAGCCTCCCTCGAACAAACCCGTGGTATCGACGTGATCAACGCCAGCTCCAGCCAGCTCGACCAAGTCACCCAGGACACCGCCGCCCACGCACAGGAAAGCGCCCGCGCGACCGAAGAGCTCCAATCCCAGGCCGAGCAACTCCGCGCCGTCTCCACCCAACTCGCCCGCCTCGTTGGCCTACGCCTGGCCTGATCGTCACACCTACCGCGCCGCTTTAAAGGAGCCAAGATCCGGCGAAAAACCGCAGCCACATAACACACCTTTCGAAGCCAACAGGTCGCTGTTTGGCCGTTAACATCCTTGGACGTTCTTTCACCTCCCCATTTCGCCTCCAGACTCGCGAATTGGAACCACTAAGCTTTAATGCCCGTTAATGATTAGGCGTCCGTACGCACGTCTCCTCGGTACTCTCATTTTTTTGGCCCTTAGCCTCGGCCTCACGCTGAGCATGGCCACCCGCAAAAAAAGCGGAAGCGCCGTCACGTCGGCCTCCGCCCTGTCGCCATCTGCCCTGTCTCAACCCGTCCATCCGGCCCCGGTTTCCGTCTGGCAAGAACGCGTGCCGGCCCTCGCCGTCGGCGGAGCGCGGAATGCGAACACACCCGAGTCCGCGTTTTCCAAGCGTCTGCAACACGCCAGCCGGGTGCGTGCGGTCTCGGCTACACCCAATCTGATTTTGGAAAAAGGCGTGGCCGTCACCCTGCCGCTCTTTGACGGACGAGTATTGGAGGGCACGATCACCCTCCTGCGCAATCAAGCCGGCGGACGTCGGCTGGCTGGCGGCACCTTGGCGGGCGGCGGTCACTTTGCCCTCGCCCACGGACCGGCGGGCTTGTCGGCCATGATCTACCCCGCAGGCGATGAAAACGTCTACCGGCTCACCACCGACGACGACGGCGGCGGAGTCCTGGCCGCCATCCCGCGCGGCTACGTCTTGTGCGCCAGCCTGCCGACCGCCCCCCGAACGGGAGCGCAGCCAAACTCGGTTCGCACCGCCGCTGCCGGTCCCGCGTCGCAAACCTTGCCGGTGGTCGTGCCCGTTCTCGACAGCCGCCCGGAAGCGGAACCGGTTTTATTTCTGGATTTCGACGGAGCCACCGTCGTCGATCCCGCTTGGAGCGCGCAACCCATCGAGGCGGCCGACAGCGGACTAAGCGCCGAGCAAATCACCCAGGTTTGGCGTCGCGTGGCGGAGGATTTCCGCCCCTTCCGCATCAACGTGACGACGGATCCGGCACGTTACGCCGCCGCCCGTCCCATGCAGCGTATGCGCTGTATCATCACGACATCGAGTGCGTGGTATGGCGCGGTCGGCGGCGTGGCGAAAATCTTCTCCTGGCGCGAGGCGGGAGTCGAAACCCTTTCCGATGACATCCCCTGTTGGGCCTTTTCCGACAACAACACTCTCCCCGAAGAAGTCTCCCTGGCGGTCAGCCATGAAGCGGGGCACACCCTGGGCCTATACCACGATGGCTTGGAAGACGCCTTTGGCATAAAAACCGACGAGTATTACGCGGGCCACGGAAGCGGCGATGCGACTTGGGGGCCGATCATGGGTAACCCCTATGGCCAGAAAATCATCCAGTGGAATGACGGCGACTATCGCAACGGCGCAAACCTTGCCAACAACCCCCAAGACGACGTGGCCGAGATCGCCAGTGTGGCCAACCATACCGGCTTCGCCTCCGAACGGCGCGCCGCCACGCTGGCTGAGGCGGGCAGGCTGGCAGTCGCGGCCGACGGCGTGACCGTGGACCATCGCGGTGTAATCACAAGCGGCGGCGCCGAATCGTGGCTGCTCGTAGCGGCAGGGGCAGGCCCGGTCAGTCTGGCGCTCGCGGCGGACGACCCCGGCGACCCCGACACGAGTAACTTCGATGGTTCACTGACCTTGGCTACGACATCCGGCGAAGTTCTGGCCACGGCCGAAACCAGCGGCACCCGTTTCCCGCAGTTAACTACCACGGTGGCGGGGGGCGTATATGTCTTGCGCGTGCGTTCGACCGGGGAAGGCAGTCCGACCTCGGGCGGTTATTCGGCCTACGGCAGCATCGGTCAGTTCCGAGTCACAGGCACGGTGAGCGATCCGGCGGGGATCGCCCCGTGGGTCGGCGGACCAGCGCGGGCCGAAGGTCGCGTGGGAGAGCTTTTATCTTATGCCATCGAGGCTTCGGGAACGGGTATCACCTACTCGGTAATGAATCTGCCGCCAGGCTTGGCCCTTACGGCGGATGGTCGCGTCACCGGCACGCCCGCAGAAGCCGGTGTATTCACCGCGACGGTATCAGCCACGAATGAGTCCGGCTCAAGCAGCCGCGCAGTGGTCATCGCCATCGCAGCCACGAGCTACGCCGAGGTGTTGGACGCCCCGTCGCTCCCGTTTACCAGCGGTGGTGAGCGCCCTTGGCGAACGGTCGCCGAGGCGGATGCTCCCAGCGGTGGCTCGGCCGCCCGCAGCGGCGAAATTCTGGACGATTACCAGACAAGCTGGATCCAGACTACGGTAACCGGGCCCGGCCGCCTGAAATGGCAGTGGAAAGTGTCCTCGGAACACGAATACGACTTTTACCATGCGCGACTGGACGGATCCTCGATAGCCGCGATTTCGGGCGAAACCGCCTGGGCCGGGCAAACCCTTAACCTTCCGGCGGGAGCACATATCGTGCGCTGGAGTTTTGAAAAAGATCCCTATCTGGCGGTTGGCACCGACTCCGCCTGGCTCGACGCGGTGAGTTGGGCGCGGGGCTTTGAGCTCTGGGCCGAAGCCGCCGCGCTAACCGGCCAGGCGGCGGAACCGAACGCTGACAACGATGGCGACGGCCTGGCCAATCTGCTCGAATACGGCTTTGATCGAGACCCCGCGCTGGCCGACGGCCTCGGCGGGGTGGTGGTCAGCTCGCTCTCAACGACGCCTGGCGAAGAGGGTGCGCTGGAGCTTGTTTTCGACCGCCCGGCGGGGCGCGAGGATCTGCTCTATACCGTGGAGGTTTCGCAGGATTTAATCACTTGGACTCAAGGCCACGCTTACGGCGTGGGCATAGTCAACGGGGCCGGACTCCAGACTATGGAAGTTTCGCGCACACCGCTTGGAGGCGGGGGCGAGCGTATCTGCGTGCGGGAGCTTGGCGGGCAGGGTGCGACGCGGCGGTTTATGCGTGTCCGACTGCAACGCGTGAATTGAGCACCGGGGAGCAGCCCCAAGCCTGCGCCCAAGGCCAAGCGAAAGAAGGCGCGGACCTTATGGTCTTGCTCCTCCCTTAAGCAGGAGGTCTCTAAAGAATTTATTGTATGCAGCTAACTTGGCTCATTATCGATGCAGCGGCGGTTTTCATTGCCGCGTGGCTGTTACTCCAGGTTTCACGCAGGACAGAATACGGGGCGGTGGAACTCTTCATAAAATGGGGCGTGTACGTGTTCACCCTGGTTGCTGGATCAGGAGTTTTGCTGGGTGCGATGGGCGAATTCTCACCCCTAGGTTTCCGCTCTGCCCATTTGGCGATTTTCTTCGGTATGGTCGGCTGGCGAGGCAGCAGAATAGGCGCGGACTTCCGCGAAAGCCGGGCTTTGTGGGCAAGAAGCCTGGCTCCCTTGCGCGGTGACCCTTTGGCCCGCTACGCGCTGCTCACGGTTCTGATTTTTTTGTTGGCGACCGCGTTCCTCGCGACGGTCGGGGAGCCTGGCATCTATGATTCGTTGACCTATCGGTTGTCGCGGATCGGACATTGGTTACAGGAGGGTCGGCTTGGTTTCATGGCCACTAATGACGCGCGGCAGAACTATATGCCCGTGGTTCCCGAAGTGGTGATGGCTTGGTTGCTGGGCGGAACGAACAGCGGTTACCGGGGGGCGGCTCTGGTGCAATGGGGCGGTGGGGTGCTGCTGTTAACCGCCACCGTGGGTCTCGCGCGGCAGTTGGGTTTGAGTCGATCCGCTGCACTGGGGGCCGCTTTGCTGGTGGCGGGTTACGCGAACGTAGCTCCGCAATTTAGCTCCACCCACACGGATCTGTTTACCTCGGGATTGGTCGCGTCGGCGTTTTTTCTTTGGCGCACGGAGGCTAACCGGGGGCGCGGTTCCGTGATGGCGGGGGTCGCAGGTGGACTGGCCCTGGGCGCCAAGGGCACCGTTTTTTATCTGCTGCCCACTCTTGCGCTGTGGGCGTTGTGGTATGGCTGGCGCCAACGTTTACCGATCTCGGCGTGGGCGCGCACGCTGCTGGCCGTCGGGGCGGCTACGCTGGCCTTTGCGGCACCGGTCTGGGTGCAAAACTGGCGGCATTATGGCGGTCCTTTCGGGCCGGCGGAATTCGTCAAAATGCACCACCAGGGCGGTGAGGGGCAGTGGGACCTAAAGGTAACGCTGAACCTCGCCAGCTCCTTTATCCAGGTGCTTGAGCCTCACTCGCAGCCGCCAGGAGTGGATCGTTTGACCTTGGCAGCCAGCACCTGGCTGACAAAGCAACTGCCGGTATCCGACCCGTTTACCTTTGAGCAAGGAGACCGGCGCTCGATTCTGCTTTTCTTGTTAACAAGGCGAACGCCCGATGCCGATGGGACCACTTTCGGCTTGGTCCTGACGGTGCTCGTGCTCGCCGGCGGTATAGCAGCATTTAGCTTTGGCAGGCTGCGCCAAGGAGCGGCGGAGATACGGTGGTCACTGGCGGGCGTAGGAGTGTTCTTGGTGTTTTTCCACGCCATGCAGCAATGGCATCCCTACGGTTTTCGATATTTCATCTTGATTGCTCCTTGGCTGGGTCTGGTGGCCGCCTGGTGGCTGGAGGGCTTGAGCCGAAGCTCGCGTAGGGCAGCTTGGAGCGCGGCACTCCTCTCGGCGACCCTGGTGGGAGCCCATACTTTAACGCAGACGCATAATGCCGGTTGGCCGATGGTGGTCAGGCCGGATAGGTCGATTTACTCCCATGTGTTTCGGGCCTGGCGAGTCTGGCTGGAGGAGTTGGATACGGCAGGTCGTCCGTTACAGGTAGCCCTGCCGTTCAACCGCGAGCTTGCCCCTTTTTATCGTCTCGAGGGGCCGCGCACGGTGATTTTAGTGGAAACCGAAACACTGCAAGGCCTCTCGGCCGAGCAAGCGGTGGCGCGCAATCCGCAGGCGTGGTTGATCACCACGCCACAGCAATTCGCGGGCAACGAAGGCCAAGTGCTGCGGCGCACTTGGTTTTTCCAAGGCGACGAAACCAGCGTTTACAGTCTGGTCGCCTACCGCGCGAGAAGGTCAGGGGAAGGTCCTTAAACGAGTAGAGCCTCGCCAGCGCAAAGCCCTGGTGCGCCGCCAGTCAGGGCTGCGAACGTTTAGAACGAGCGATACCAGTAAGGGTCGGCGTCCTTCACAAAAAGTTTCTTGGGAATCATGCCATGCACGCCAACCGTGCCATCAACCACCTGGGTGACGCGGAAATCGACCGCGATGCGGCACAACGCATAGGCGCGGAAGAGATCGTGGCGAAGGCGGTTTTAAGGGATCGTTTGGTGGGTGTTTCGCGCAAGTGAGGTTGTTAAAAAAGGGCTATCAGGCGTTGGTAAGTTCGTCGAAGGCGACGCCTAGATTGGCACCGAGTCGATTGGGCAAGGCTTGTTGGAAATCGGGAAAACCAGGCAAGTTTTCCAAGGCAACGATCTCGGTTTTGGGCCGGCCGGCGGCGATTTGTTTTCGGGTATGGTCGAGCAGGCCGGTCAGATAATCGCGCAGCACGAGCAGATCAGACCGGGTTCCGACCGCGCCATAGCGGGCGCCGCCGTGGCCGAAGATGAAGAGAGCATCCGCTGAGTATTCGGCGTGAACTTTCTCCAACAGCGGGATCCAAGACTGGATTCGCGCCCCGCCGGGCCGGTCAATCACGGGGTAAACCCGGTTAAACATAAGATCACCCAGGTGCACGACGTTGGCTTTCTCGAAGGTGACGACGATATCGCCCTTCGTATGGGCAGGGCCATAATACCGTGCGCTGATGATTTCGTCCCCGGCGTCGCGCTTCCAGGAGTCGGCGAATAGGGTGTCGGCGTAGACTTGTTGATCGAGAGTTTTGGCCTGTTCAGCGCGGCCGCGTTGCAGCTCGGGCACGTTCTCGTGCGCGACGATGGTCGTGGTCACCGGCTTGAAGGTAAAATTGCCGGCGGTGTGGTCTCCGTGGTGATGCGTGTTGATCAAGAGATCGACTTTGCGCTCGGCGCGGCCGGGCAGACCGGACAGGAAGCGTTCGGCCGTATCCGGGAACTGAGCATCGACGGCCGCGATAGCGTCTTTGTTTACTAACCAGCCTATGGTGCCGCCGCGGCCACTGAAGAATCCAACGTTGCGCCGCAGGAGCGTAAACGAAGTTACGACCGGTGCTGCGGGCGCGGCCGGAGCGGCGGCTGGCGCAGCAGCCGGGGGGCTGGTTTGCGCCCGAGCGGCAAGGGGAAGAATAAGCCCGCCAGCAAGCAGAGCACTGGACTGAATAAAATCGCGACGTGTGGAAGACATGCCGCAAACGTCAGCATGCAATGTGCCGAAACCTGAGGCCGTGCTTTAATCGATGTGTGTATGAGCGCAATAAATGCAAAACCACCCGCCGTCCATTCCGTGAATTGCTAATGGAAACCGATCCCCCCACCACCCCCACTCCATCGCTCTACTCCCGAAGCATACTTTGCACCGCCGAGCCGACGCCATAGGCCACAGACTGTGGCTTTTACCTTTTGACACCTCACGGAGCGGCACTTGCAGTAAGTTCACGCTGAGCGGCGGCCTCCCGTCATCGCCCACGCGCTTTCTCCACTACGCAACCATGTCCTCTTTCCTCGGTTACTTCTCCAACGACATCGGCATAGACTTGGGCACCGCCAACACCCTCGTTTACGTGAAGGACAAAGGCATCGTACTGCGCGAGCCTTCCGTGGTCGCCCTCGATACCGTCACCCGCAAGGTCCGCGCCGTCGGCGACGAAGCCAAAAAGATGCTAGGCCGCACCCCCGGAAACATCACCGCCATACGTCCCATGAAAGACGGCGTCATCGCCGACTTCGACGTCACCGAGGCGATGCTGCGCTACTTCATCCGCAAGGTTCACAACAACGCCCTGCGCGTTAACCCCCGCGTCGTCATCGCCATTCCCTCCGGCATCACCGAGGTTGAAAAACGGGCGGTCAAAGACTCCGCCACCCACGCCGGCGCGCGCGATGTCATCACCATTCCCGAACCCATGGCCGCCGCCATCGGAGTAGGCCTCCCCATCGACGAACCCGCCGCCAACATGATTGTGGACATCGGCGGCGGCACCACCGAGATCGCCATCATCTCCCTCTCCGGTATTGTATTCAGCAAATCGATCCGCGTCGCCGGCGATGAACTCGACAGCGCCATCGTAAATTACATGAAGCGCGCTTACAACCTGCTCATCGGCGAGCGCACTGCCGAGGAGATCAAGGTCCGCGTCGGCTCCGCCTACCCCCTCGACGAAGAACTCGGCATGGAGGTCAAGGGCCG
>JAIXRU010000052.1 GCA_027485045.1 Opitutaceae bacterium
ATTGTGACAGCCAGCTGGAGTATTTCTCGCGTTTGGAAAAACTTCAGCAGGCAGAGAATGAACAACCCGTAGCCGATCGACTTCTACCTGGAAAAGGAGATCAAAAAACCGGTCTCATCGGAGAGTATTGGGCGCTCCACTATGCGCGTTATACCTATCCTTCAGCCACCATCACTTTAGCCGGCCACAGTCAGAAGTTTTGGGATCTCCAGATAGCCGGCCCGGAATTGCCCCCCCTGTATGTGCAGGTGAAAACGGTATCCGCGTTTGGCCAAGGAAAACTCTCACCGATTCACCAGCCCAACAACGCAACCTCCGCCAAAACATCCCAAACCTCCGGCACATGGAACGAGCTTTGGATTCTTCAACTCGACCGACGACTGCACCCCTTGGCGCTTTGGCGATTTCATCCAGCACAAGTTCAATTCGCTAACGCGGAACAGATCACCGGTGCCACGATTCGTCAGGCAGGCACCATCCGTGGAGGTAGTCGCTGCCTCGACTGGGATCAGGCCACCCTTGTTACCGATTTCGCGCACTTGGCGCTGACCGCGTCACCCTCCGGATGACCTCGCTCGTCCCCAGCACCATGCAGGGTGATAATTCCCCGCTTCGCCACGCCGGCCAATGCTACCTTCAAGCACTCGCCGATGCGTCTGTGCCGTCTGCTGCCACCTTGACCCAACAAGCCCTCGGGCTTAGATCCCAAAATCGTTATGCCATCCACCCTGTCGAAACATCTCTATGCCATCACCGTGCCGAGCCCCAAGCTCCCGGTGAAGAAGGCGACTGCTGCTTCGATTTTAAGTCGGCCGAAAGCATCTACCGCGCAGGCGCTCAAGGGCTACGACTATCTGAAATCCCACAGCTCCCGGATCATCTCCGCGAGCTGAGCCGCCTCGCCGCGCTCGACCGCGCCGGCTGCACCCACCTGCGTCGGTGGGTAGAGTCTCATGGACCGCTTTTTGATGACCGCGCCTTCGTCACCGCTTGGGAATCCCAAGGCCGTCGTGGCGGTGCCGAGCATCACGTCTATCACGACCAGGTTTTAGGGCGGTGGTTTAAGCGTCTCTACCACGGGGTAAACTACGCTACTCTGGGCGACTACTTTGTCCGCATGCGTATGCATGAATCGCTTTTCCCGGAAACCGCCTACCGCCTCGAAGGCTTTACGATCAACGCCAAGAGCAAGGCACTCGCTCCCGTCGTTTCACAACCCCACGTCTCCGTGGACACTTCACGCCCTACGGTTTCCAAGCCCGAGACCGATTCCCTCCTCGCCGCTATGGGCTTCGCTCCGGTGCAACTCTTCCACAACGGCATTCGTGACGACGGTTATTTTGCCTACCTCCACCCCCTGAGCGGTATCCTTGCCCACGACCTCCATGACGAAAACGTGGTGCGTGTCGCCGGCACCGACGAAATCGCCGTCATAGACCCGCATATCTCACTTGCCCGCCGAGGCACCTGGGCCGCGATCAAACTCTCCGAAATCGGCCTGCCTCCACCTCTCGACGATGATCTGACTATCCCTCCTTCATCTTAAACTTACAGCCCTTTAGCATTCCTCTCCTTCTCACTCCGCCATGCCCGCGCTCGATCCTAACCAGCCTCCTTCCCACCTCAAAAACATCTTCGAGGGCGGAGAGCTGGTGGAGTCGGGAGTTGTTTCCATTTTGGAAACAACTGCGACCGACGACAAAAACAACCACGTCGCCTACTAACCACCCGCCCGCCAATGTCCGCCGCCCTTCCCATCAACCTCGAAAACCTCCTGCACCAACGCCAGGTCGAGGGTGAACGCATCGAATATAAGGCTGGCTGGAATCCCGACGCCATTCTCCGCACCGTCTGCGCCTTCGCCAACGACTTCCAGAATCTCGGCGGGGGCTACATCATCATCGGCCAGGATTGCGACACTGACGGCCGCCCGATCTTCCCCCCCGTCGGCCTACCCGAATCCCAGCTCGATAAAATCCAGCGCGAACTCCTCGGCTTCTGTAATCTCATCCAGCCCCCTTATTTTCCGGTTCTCCGCATCGAGCGCTACGCCGAAAGGAATCTCCTCATTCTCTGGGTTCCCGGCGGCCTCACCCGCCCCTATAAAGTCCCGCGCGCCGTCACCGCCAAGACCAAGGACTACCACCACTACATCCGGCGCTACGGCAGCTCCGTCGAGGCCCTCGGCGACGAGGAACGTGAACTCATCAGCCTCACCGCCCAGGTTCCTTTCGATGATCGCGTCAACCAGTCCGCGCGCGTCGCCGACTTGTCCCCGCGCCTCATCGAGGAGTTTTTGCGCGAGGCCGGCAGCACCTTGGCCGACGAGGTGGCCTCCCTCACCCCTGAGGCCCTCGGCCGCCAGTTGCGCGTCGTAGCCGGCCCCGCCGAAGCCCCGCTTCCCCAGAATGTCGGCCTGCTCTTTTTTCACGAACACCCGGAACGCTTCTTCCCCGTCACCCAGATCGACGTCGTCTGGTTTCCCGAGGGTCCCGGTGGCGACCGCTTCGAGGAGCGCATCTTCCAAGGCCCGCTCGGCCGCATCACCCGCGATGCCATCGCCTACATCACCCGCAACTACCTCAAGGAAACCGTCATCAAGCACCCCGACCGCCCCGAGGCCCAGCGCTTCTGGAACTTCCCCCGCGCCGCCATCGAGGAGGCCGTGGTCAACGCCGTCTATCACCGCTCCTACGAGATTCGCGAACCGGTCGAGGTGCGCATCACCCGGGAGGATTTGCTCGTGCTCAGTTTCCCCGGCCCGGACCGCTCCATCAAACTCGACGACCTCCGCCAGGGC
>JAIXRU010000039.1 GCA_027485045.1 Opitutaceae bacterium
ACACCAACAACAAAAAGGCGACCGCGCTCGCCGGGGTGGAATCACGAATCACGGAACTGCGCACCGCCGCCGATGCGCTGAACGAGGACGGGGTTTTCGACGCCCGCTCCGCCACCGTCTCCGGCACCGGCTGGTCCGCCGCCGTCACCTCCAGCGCCACTCTCGGCACCTACGCTTTTAACGTCACCCAACGCGCCACCGCCGCCAAACTCACCGGCGCTGCCGATCGCGGCTCCCCCATCGCCACTTCCGCTGATGTCAGCGGCGTCACCCTCGGCTCCATGGGCACCGGCCTGGCCGTGACCGCCGGTGATTTCACCGTCAATGGCGCACGCGTCACGGTAAGCCTGACCGACTCCCTTCAAGACGTCTTCACCAAAATAGCAGACGCCACCAATAACACGGTCACCGCGCAGTATATTTCAGGCACGGATCGGATTCGACTGACCGGCACCAGCACCGTCGTGCTCGGCTCCACCACCGACACCTCGAACTTCCTCACCGCCGCCCGGCTCAGCAACAGCGGCACCAGCACCGTGAACAGCGGTGCCGCCCTTGGCGCCATTTCCCCGGGTGCCACCCTGGCCAATTCCCGACTGCGCACCGCCTACGAAATCACCAACGTGGACGGTAGCGGCAACAGCAGCTTTTCACTTAACGGCACCACGATTAATTTTAATGTAAACACCGACACGTTAAACAGCGTGATCTCCCGCATCAACGCCTCTGCCGCCGGAGTGAGCGCCTCTTTCGATATAGCAGGAGACCGCGTTACCCTGACCAACACCTCGACCGGCGATCTCGGCTTCGGCATGAGTGAAACCGCCGGCGGCTTTCTCGCCGCCTTTGGCCTCACCACCGCTGCGGGCTCCACTCTTACCCGGGGCCTGAATGCCCAGTTCACCGTCAACGGCGGCAGCACGCTCACCAGCATGAGCAACACCCTCACTGAAGCATCACACGGCATCGCCGGGCTCTCCGTCAGCCCCGCCGCCATCGGTGGCACCGAGACCGTGACCGTCGCTGCCAACACGTCGGGCATGCGCAGCAAAGTCGACACCTTCATTACCAAGTTCAACGCCCTCCAGACTTACATCGACGACCAGACCAAAGTCACCAGCACCAATAACAAGGTCACCTCCTCCACCCTGAGCGATAATCGCGAAGTGCAAAACTGGGGCAGCCAACTGCGGCGCAGCATCTTTACCACCGTGCCCGGGCTCAGCTCCACCCTCTCGCGGCTGGATCATCTCGGCATCGATTTCACCGGCACCACCGCCACGCTCACGGTTAAAGACTCCGCCAAGCTGGACGCCGCGCTAGCCAACCGCCCGACCGAGGTCTCCGCACTCTTCCGCCAAAGCACCACCGGCATCTCCGCCAACTTGGACAAACTCTTCGACAGCTACGTAGGCAGCTTCGGCGGGGCGGGATTACTCGGCGGCCAGACCAAAAAACTCACCAGTAACAACACCGCGCTGACCAATCAAATCGCCGAGATCGACCGCCGCCTTGTGCAACGCCGCTCGCAAATGGAAGCGGGCTTTATTGCCATGGAAAAAGCCCAATCCTTAATCCAGCAGATGCAGACTCAGCTCACCAACTCCTTCGGCTCCAGCTCCTCCAAGAAATGATCGCCCGCCCCTCGCGCCCCGTCCCCTTCCTCCTTCACTGCCTGGCTCTGGGTTTGGTTTTACTGCTAGGCGCCTGCTCCTCGGTGGATCCCCGCAGCCCGGACTTCGGGCCGGTTTACAAACCGCGCAACGTGCGCGGCCCCGAAGTCTGGCCGGAATCCGTGCGTCGCGTCGCGGTGCTGCCCGCGTACGACGCCACCAACCGACTCACCTCCGAATTCATCAACGGCTACGATTCCAGTTGGCGCAGGGCGCTCGACCACGCGCAACGGGCCGAGTTCGTATCCCTCTCGCGCTCGACGATGACCAACTGGTTTACCCGCGCCAGTTTCTCCAGCTCCGACCCGCTGCCCTTCGGTATGCTCGGACGCATCGCACGGGAAACCGGCGCCCAGGCGGTCCTGTTTCTAGACCTCACCCACTGCTCACCCTACCCGCCCCTAACCCTTTCCTACCGCGCCCGCCTCGTGGACTTGAAGAGCGGCGACATCATATGGATGGCCGACGAAATCGTGGACGGCGCCGCCGCTGAAACCTCGCGCGGCGCGCGTCGCTTCGCCCGTGAAAACTCCGCCATCCCCGGAGACGCCGCCTACGGCATTCTGCAAAGCCCAACCCGCTTCGCGGATTACGCTTTTCAGACCATCACCGCCGCCATGCCCCCGAGAATAAATCCAGTTTTGGAAGATAAGAGTAAGCTTACCCCTAAAAAAAATCCGGTTCGTGCCGATAACACCAAGTGACAGTAATCAACGGCGTTCCCTCCCTCCTGATTCAGGGCTGACCGTGCAACCCACAGCATAGCCATGATCACAAACACAAACAATGTCGGGTCTCCCCAGACCCACGCAATAGACCCGAGACGCGCAAAAACGTCCTCCACGGCGGCATCCGCCCCGAAGGAGGACACGCTTTCCACCTCGAATGCCAACGACCTCAAAGCCGCCCTCGACCGCACCGAGACCCTGCGTCCCGACGTAGTGGAGCGCGCCAGTCACCTCGCGGTGGATATGAATTATCCGCCACGGCAAATCATCGAACAGGTCGCCAGCCTGATCGCCGCGTCGCATGACCTCAGTGAAGAACAGGACTAAACCATGCCTCCTGCCCATCCCTACGCCCGCGCCTATCAGTCGCAATCTATCCTGACCGCCAGCCCCGGTCAGTTGGTCCTGTTGATGTATGACGGAGCCCTCCGCTTCATGAACCAGGCGCACGCCGCCTTCGAGCTGCCCGAGGAGAACCCCAGGCGCATCGAAATGATCAATACCGCGCTGCTTCGCGCCCAAGCCATCATCGCCGAGCTGCGCGCCAACCTGAATCATGAGGTCGGCGGCGAAGTCGCCGCCAATCTCGACCGCCTCTACGAATATCACCTGCGCCGACTCTTCTACGCCAACATGCGCAAAGACGTCTCCGCCGTGATCGAAGTCGAGGGTCTGGTCCGCGTCCTGCGCGAATCCTGGGCCGAGATGCTGCACTCCACCGAGGCCCGCGTCGCCTGAGCCCCACCGGTCATGCACCCCGACGGCCCCACTCCCGCCACCCTGCGCGTTTTAGCCTGCGTAGAAGCCTTCGCGCACGAGGAGGAGGGAGCCGCCGGGCATGACGATTGGGCGTCTCTGGCAAAGATTTTAGAGCGCGAACTTAGCTTGCTGCAAAACCTGCCGGAGGACCCGGCCCGGCACACCGACGCCGCGCTCGCCGCCCGCGCCCAGCTTTTACGCCAACGCTATGCGGTGCTCTCCGAACGCATCGCCGCCGCCCGCACTCGCGACGAAGCCGAGTACGCCACCCTGCGCGAGACCTCGCGCCGGGTGGGCAACGTGCGCCAGGCCTACATCCGCTCCGCCGCCTGAAGAAAAGGGCGGCCGTTCAGCTAGCCGACTGCTGTTCGGCGTATAGCGCCTACTTTGAAGGCAAACCCTCTTCGATCCGGTACTCGGCCAGTTTGTTGCGCAGAGTGCGAATCGAGATCCCCAGCAAATCCGCCGCTTTGGTGCGGTTCCCTTGAGTAGATATCAAGGTGTCGAGAATCGCTTTTTTCTCGATCTCGCTCAGCGGTAAAATCTCCGCCGGAGCGCGGGTGAAACCTTCCCCGTTAACCGCCAGGGGCAACTCCTCCGCCGCAGGTGCCGGTGCAGTTAGCTCCACGGGTGCGACCGGCGGCACATAGGCTGGAGGCACCACTGCTGCCACCGGTGCTGGTGGGGCAATAAAGGGAGGCGGCGTGGCAACCGCAGGATTCACGGCCACATACGGGGAGCCCGAAACCACCTCCGAAACCAGTCCGGCATGCGCCACCGGACGCCCCAAATCGACGCGTGCCAAAGTCGGCAAATTCAACGCCGCCGTCGTCACCGGACGATGATCCTCCGAGAGGATGACCGCACGTTCGATGGTGTTTTGCAGCTCACGCACGTTACCCGGCCACGGATACGATTGGAGCGAGGCCAAGGCGTGATCGCTAAAGCCCGGCAGACGCAACCCGTGCTTGCGCGCGAAACGCCGCAGGAAGTTTTCGGAAAAAACATTAATATCATCCGGACGCTCCCGCAGCGGCGGCACCGCGATGGGGAAAACATTCAAGCGGTAGTAGAGGTCGGAGCGGAAAAGCCCGCGCTCCATGAAATGCTGCAAATCGCGATTCGAGGTGGCGAGGATACGCACGTTTACCTTGATCGTCTTGGTTCCGCCCACGCGCTCAAACTCCCGCTCTTGCAAAACTCTCAGCAACTTCGCCTGGAGATTCAGCGGCAGCTCACTCACTTCGTCGAGCAGGAGGGTCCCTCGATTGGCCAATTCAAAACGCCCTTCTCGACGTTCGATCGCACCCGTAAAAGCCCCTTTCTCGTGCCCGAAAAGTTCGCTCTCAATCAACTGCTCGGAAAGTGCGGCGCAGTTAACCTTGATGTAGGGCTCCGCACGCCGCGGCGAATTACGATAAATCTCGTGCGCGACCATCTCCTTGCCCGAGCCATTCTCACCGGTGATCAACACCGTGGCATCGGTCGGAGCCACACGCTCCACCAACTGGCGCACCCGCAACATAGCCGGGCTGCGCCCGAGCATGGGTTCTCCGTCGCCGCCACTGCGCTCGCTAAAATAACGGTTCACCTTGATCAACTGGCTGTAGTTGTCGGCCTTGCGCAGGATCATATCGATCTGCGCGGGCTGAAACGGCTTGATCACGTAGTCAAAGGCCCCGGCACGCATACAACCGACCGCACTCTCGATCGTGCCGTGTCCGGTCATCATAACCACCAAGGGATGGGTGGGTAAAGCCATGACCTGCTCCAGGAAGCGCTGGCCATCCCCATCCGGCAAACGCACATCCAGCATCACCAGATCGAAGCTCTCCTTGCCCAGCATAGTCTCGGCGGCAGCCAACGTGGCGGCACTCGCGGTCTGCAAGCGCCGGGATTTGAAAATATCCTCCAATGAACGGCGCACCAAAGGCTCGTCGTCGATCACTAGAATTTTTTCAAGAGACATAGAGGGGTACAGGGGGTGGGCAGAGAATCTCACCCACAAAGCGAGTTAAACGCAGGTTCGCCAAATCTGAAAGCGGGAAAATTTCATGAATTTTTCATTTAGGGCTAAATCCACAACGGGAAGGACCGATAAACAAACTGTTACCCATTAAAATATACTCAATATGCGCCTGCTTTCTTTCTTAAACCAGGTCGAGACTACCTTGGCCATGTTAAGGCCCGAGGAATCCACCGGCTGGAACCGACGAGCTGATTATCAAACGGGCGTAGCCACCTGGTGGCACCCAAACCTTGGCCTGGCCCTTGGCCTGCGTTGCTGCGCCTTGGGCAATGATCGCTACAGCTTGCAGACGCGCTGGTCCGGACCGACCGGAACGGTTCTTCAAGAACGCACCTTTTTCTGCGGATCCTCCTCCTTTGAATGGCAAACCGCAGCAGAGACCGTCGCTGAAAACATGCCCGAAGCCACCCTGAGTAATCAGGGCAACGGCAGCGGTCAGGAAAACTCCTCCGTAATGGATACTGCCACTGCCTAAGCCCCTACGCTTAGCCGTTCACGCCTTTTATCACCACCAACCTATCGCGCACCGATTCCCCATGCCCGCCACCAAAGATATCTCAGAAATCGTTTTTCAAGAAACTATCACACGAGCAGTAAA
>JAIXRU010000065.1 GCA_027485045.1 Opitutaceae bacterium
AATCACCCGTTTTGAAAACTATACTCAGTAATTCCGCCGCGCGCCTCTGCGCCCGGCTCGTTCTATTCGTCGCCCTTGGCCTGGTCCCCGGCGCGACCTCGCTGCTCGCCCAGCCGGTGGCCGGCGGCACGGTGCCGACCAAGTTTGCCGCCCCCTCCGACGCCACCCGCGTAGGAACGATCTCGGTCCGCTTCACCGGACCGGCCACCGTCGCCGAGCAAGTCGTTCGCGCCAACATGCAGTTGCAGGAGAACTCCGTGCTCGAAGATGCTCTCATCGACCGCGATATCCGCTCCCTATACCGCACCGGCCTATTCGAATTCATCGAATTCAAGCGCGGACAGCTCGTGAACGGCAAGGTCGACCTCGTGGTGGAGATCACCTCCAAATTCCGTATCAGCAAAATCAATTTTTCCGGCAACGTAAAGGTGAAGGCCAAACGCCTTGCCAAAGAAGCCAAGAGCAAGGCCAGCTTCGCCCTCGACGAACGCCAGGTGAAGGAAGACGCGGAAAAAATCCGCGAATACTACCAAAAGTCCGGCTATAATCAGGCCCAAATCGACTACCGTATCGAACGCAACAAGACCACCGGCCTCGGCGTGGTGAACTTTGAAGTCAAAGAAGGCGCCAAAGTCCGTATTAAAAGCGTCGAATTCGAAGGCAACACCGCCGTCTCCGAACGAAAACTACGCAAGACGATCGAAACCAAAAGATGGACTTGGTTCTCCTGGCTTACCGATACCGGCCGCTTCCGCGACGACCGCTACGCCACCGACATCGACAAACTTCGTGATCTCTATCGCGACATGGGCTTCCTCGACGTCGAAATCGACCCAGCCAAAGTCAAATTCACCTATCCGAAGCCAGACCGTCTGGTGCTTATTTTCACCGTAGTCGAAGGCAACCGCTACAAACTCGGCAACATCACTATCAGCGGCAACAAACTCTACCCCGCAGAAAAACTGCTGCCCTTCCTTAAGCTCAAGACCGGCGATTACTTCTCCCCCACCGCCATCGAAAAAGACCAAAAAACCTTGGAGGACTACGTCGGCAAAGACGGTTACGTAGACGCCCGCGTGCGCATCGTGCGCAAACCCAACCTCGAAACCGGCGCCATCGACTTGGAATACCAATACAACGAGGGTGATAAGTACTTCGTCGAATCCGTCAGAATCGAAGGCAACACCAAGACCAAGAGCATCGTCATCCTGCGCGAACTCGCCCTCGGGCCCGGCGAGGTCTTTAACACCATCCGCATGAACACCTCCAAGCTGCGCTTGGAAAACACCCGCTTCTTCGAGGACAACAGCGTTAACCTCAGCCCGGAAAGCACCAACCTGCCCGGACGCCGTAACCTCAAAATCTCGGTCAAGGAAGGCCGCACCGGCAACCTTACGTTCGGTGCCGGCTTCAGCTCGCTGGAACGCGCCGTCGTTTTCGCCGAAGTCAGCCAGTCGAACTTCGACCTCTTCAACCGTAAGAGCTTTTTCCAAGGCGACGGCCAAAAATTCCGTTTCCGCGTCCAGCTCGGCTCCCGCTCCAGCGAGATCGTGCTGAGCTTCGAAGAACCCTGGTTCCTCGAACGCGAACTCGCCCTCGGCTTCTCCCTCTACCGATCCTCCTCCGACTACTACAACAACCTCTATTCGGAGACCCGCACCGGCGGCGAAGTGTACCTGCGCAAACGTCTCTTCGAACTGGTCGAAGGTCGACTCGGTTACACCTACGAACTGGTGGACATTCAAGACGTGGACTTCTTCTCCGCGCCGTTCTTGTTTGGCGAAGAGGGCGCACGCTCCGTCTCCAAGGTCACCTTCAAACTCCTCCGCGATACCCGCGACCGCCTTTACAACACCACCCGTGGTAACCGCGCCGAACTCAGCACGGAGCTCGCTGGCGGTCCCTTCGCTGGAGACACGGATTACTACCGTATCGAATTCCGCGGAGCCCAATACTACAACACCTTCGAGACCCTGAATCAGGTGGTGTCTTTCATCGGACGCGCCGGCACCATCGATAGCTACGGCGACAGCAACCGCGTACCCTACTTCGACCGCCTCTTCCTAGGCGGCCCCAGCAGCTTGCGCGGTTTCGAGTACCGCTCCGTAGGTCCGAAGGATAAAGTCGGCCTAACAATTCCGACGACTTCTGGGCCTTTTGTCCTCCCCCCCTCCGGCAGCCCCACCGGTGGTGGCAGCTACGCCATGGGTAGCGTTGAATACACCTTCCAGGTGGTTGAGCCCCTGCGCCTCGCCGTCTTCTACGACGTCGGCTTCGTCAACACTGACGCCTGGGACTTCGGCTACGCCGACTATAACGACAACTTCGGCTTCGGCATACGCCTCATGGTCGGCGGCGCGCCCCTTAGCCTCGACTTCGGCTTTCCGATCACCTCGGACGCCCAGAACGACAACGGCATGCAATTCAATTTTTCCTTTGGCACCCGCTTCTAAACCGCGTGTCCCTGCTAGTCCTTACCATTAACCAACGCCTTTCCTTCCTCGCATGAATAAACTCCTCACCTCCCTGCTCGCTCTGGCCGCCTTCGCCGGAATGTCTGCACCCGTAATTGCGCAACCCGCGCCCAAAATCGTCATCGTCGACATGGCTAAGCTTCTCGACGAACACTTCGAAACCATAGAGCAAAACGCCAAACTCAAGGCCGATGAAGCCCGCGCCAACGAGGAGATGGAAAAGCTTAACAAAGAGGGTCAGGACCTCGTCAACGCGCTCAAGGAAATGGAAGAAAAGGGCAAAAATCCCGCTCTGACCAACGACGCCAAGGAAAAACTCCAGGCCGATATGCGCATCAAGATCGAGGATATCCAGCGCAAGCAACAAGAGGTGCAGTCCTTCCGGGCCAACACCCAACGCTCGCTCCAGCAGCGCATCCAGAATTTCCGCAAGGTGCTGTTCGACAAGATTTCCATCACCGTCTCCGATACCGCCAAAAAGAAGGGCGCCAACCTCGCGATCGACAAATCCGGCTTCACCCACATCGGCCTCAGCCCAGTCATCTACTCCGACACCTCCTTCGACATCACCGAGGAAGTGCAGAAGGAAATCAACAAGGGTCGCCCCGCCGGCAGCCTCGCAGTCCCCGCCACCACCTCCACAGCGCCCAAGCCCGCCGCCAAAGACGACGGTGCCAAGGTGACCTTCCCCGGCGCCAAATAAGCCGTTTAACCCACTCCTGCCTAAAAGGCCCGATGTGCATTCGCGCATCGGGCCTTTTTATTTTCGACCCCGACACACCATCGCCCCACGTTTGTAACCTTACCATGACGCTCGCCCTCAGTGCCGCTGAACTTATCGCCCTGCTATCCCCTCGGTCCACCCGTGGTGAAACCACCGTAACCCTGCGCACTATAGCGGCCCTGAAAGACGCCCAGACCGGCGACCTTTCCTTCCTCGGAAATCCCAAGTACAAACCTGAAGTCGCAGTCACCCGTGCTTCCGTTGTCCTCTTGCCCGCAGACTTCGAGGGCGAGCCCGCCCCCGGCCAACTATTCCTGTTGGTCGACAACCCCTCCGCCGCTCTAGCCACCCTCTGCGCTCGTCTCGAATCCGCCCTCTGGCCTCGCCCGGCTGCGGGCATTCACCCCAGCGCGGTAATCTCCCCCTCTGCCATCATCGACCCTACAGCGACTATCGGTCCCCTTTGCGTTATTGAGGACGAGGCCGTAATCGGGCCTCGAACCGTGCTCCAAGCCCAAGTCTTCATCGGACGCGCCGCGCGCATCGGCTCCGATGGCTGGTTCATGTCGGGCGTGCACCTCGCCACCGAAACCCTCGTCGGCCATCGCGTCCGCCTGCACGCCGGGGTCGTCCTGGGCAGCGATGG
>JAIXRU010000154.1 GCA_027485045.1 Opitutaceae bacterium
CATCGACGATCATGACCTTGCCCTCGGCGACCACGTATTGCACGTCGCGCTCATAAAGCGAATACGCGCGCAACAGCTGCGAGATGGCGTGGATCTCCTCCGAGACTTGGGAGAAGTTTTCCTGGGCGGCGGCGCGCTGGGTCTCTTTTTCTTCCGGCGTGAGACCGGGCGCGCGTTCCAAATCGCTGAAAGTCGTGGCCAGATCGGGCAGGGTAAAGGCCTCGGGATTGTCGGGCCGGAGCAGCACGCGCCCGTTCTCGGCGAGGTCGGCCTGATGCTGGCGCTCGTCGATGGAGTAAAAAAGTTCTTCTTTAAGTCGGAAGAGCTCGGTCTTCTGGAAATCGGAGTTGTACTCGACCTCGGTTTTATCGAGCAACTTGCGCCACTCCGGAGTCTCCATGAGGCCCAGCAACTGTTTGTTTTGCGGATTGCCGATCTTCACCTGCAACATGCGGCGGCCCGCCTCGGCGCGGTCTTCGGAGGTAAGCGTGGGCTTCTTGAGAATCGCCTGAGCCTCGGAGACGAAGCGATTGCACAAGCGCGTCTGCTCCTGCACCAGCCGGGCGACCTGGGGTTGCAGCCGGGTGTAGGGCTGCTCGCGCTCGATCGGCGCCGGACCGGAAATGATCAAGGGTGTACGCGCCTCGTCCACCAAGATGGAGTCGATCTCGTCCACGATACAGAACCAGTGGTCACGTTGCACCTGATCGTCCTTGCGGGTGGCCATGCCATTGTCGCGCAAGTAATCGAAACCAAACTCGGAAGCCGTTCCGTAAGTGATGTCGCACGCATACATCTCGCGCCGCACATCCGGCGGCATCTGCTGCTGGATGCAGCCCACACTCAGCCCCAGGAAACGGTAGAGATA
Organism: Opitutaceae bacterium; assembly: GCA_027485045.1. Taxonomy (GTDB): domain Bacteria; phylum Verrucomicrobiota; class Verrucomicrobiia; order Opitutales; family Opitutaceae; genus IMCC26134_A. Next base: position 869 of record JAIXRU010000154.1, read on the forward strand.
ACCCATCCACTCGGAGTCGCGGCGGGCGAGGTAGTCGTTAACTGTTACGAGCTGGGCGTTGCGGCCTGCCAGCGCGTTGAGATACATCGCCGTGGTCGCGACGAGGGTCTTGCCCTCGCCCGTGGCCATCTCCGCGATACGGCCTTGGTGCAGGGCGATGCCACCAATGAGCTGCACATCGAAGTGGACCATGTTCCACTCCAGCTCCTGGCCGCACACGATGCCTTTGGTGCCCACCAGACGACGCGCACCATTCTTCACGGCCGCGAAGGCCTCGGGTAACAAGGCCTCCAGCGCCGCATGCTTGTCGGGCGCAGCGGCGACGCGCGCCTTGAATTCCACCGTTTTCGCCCTGAGTTGATCATCAGTAAGACGCTTATACTCCGCATCATAGTGATTGATGCGATCCACGAGAGGTTGGGCGCGCTCGAGGAACTTGCGGTAGTGACGGCCGGCAAAACGTTTGAAGAAAAACGACAACATGGAACGGCCAACGCTAGAGCGCGGCGGGGGCTTGGCAAATGGCAAATCCACTCCGCGCGCAACCGGCACATACCCGCTCTACCTCACCCGCCTGCACCCTTAAACCCGGATTCCGCGATTGGAGGCGATAAGATGGCGTAAGATGCTGGAGCAGATGATCGTAAGTGAAGCCCGAGGTGCACTGGAAGTGCATTGAGCGGGTGATCGAACGATTATATGCCTAGCAGGTTATGTCAGATTGCCGTCTCCAATCGCGGATTCCGGGTTAAACATAAACTCGGCCCGACAGAGCGTTTCACCCTTGTTCCCAAGCTTACCGGCTAGCATACCGAGCATCTTTTCGGCGCTCCACCGCTCCTCACCGCCTCTCCATGAACGAACACCTCCGCCAATCTCCTCGGCTAGCGACCGTTCCTTTCATCCTCGCCGACCTCGTGCTTTTGGCTGTGGCCGGCCTGATCGGCTGGCAGGCCAGCGCGCCGCTAGGCCTGGCTCCCCTGGCGGCGATTTCCTTACTCGTGGGCCTGGGAGCGATCACCGCACTATACCCTTTCGTAGTAAATCACGCCCGCCAACAGGAAGACGCCGTCCAGGACCGCGCCAACCAAATCGAAGCCCTCGCCCGCACCCTCGGCGCTTCAGCCGAGCAAGTCAGCATAGCCGTCGCGAGTCTTCCGGCCATCGCGGATAATGCGGCCCGCCAACTCAAACTCGCGGAACAACTCCCCGCCGCCATCCAGGCTCAGATAAGTTTGCTGCAACATCAGGTCTCCGCCACCGCCAACGAGGAAAACGCCGCCCTCCGCCACGAGCTCGACACCCTGCGCAGTGCCGAAACCGAAAAACTCGCTTTCGCTCTCACCGGCCTCGCCCGCGCCAGCGCCGACCTCGCTCGCCTCGAAACCCTCGTCGCCAAACACGCCACCGCGCTCGACGGAGCCATCGCCCACTTACCCAAACTCGCCGAGGCCTTCAGCCAGCAAGCCACGGACACCCTCCGCCGCGAAACCGCCTCCGCCATCTCCAGCTTAAAAGCCGCCGCCGCCGAATCCAGCTCCGCCCTCGCCAGTCAAACTGCCGAGGAAAACACCCTCCTCCGCCGCGAACTCGCCACCCTGCGCGCCGCCCAAACCAGCGAGCTCAACACCGCCCTCGAAACCACCCGCGCCCAACTCGCCGCCTTCGCCGCCACCCTCGTTAACCAGACCGCCGCCGCCCCCAGTCATCCCGCCGCCGAAACACCGTCCCCGACGACGCCGCCCACTCCAGCTCCCCCTGTTACCCAAACTCCGGTTGCCGCTCCCGCACTCCCTCCCGCTACCCCAGCCATCCCCCAAGCCGCACCCACGCCCGAACCAACCGTCCCTCCCGTCGCTCCCGCCACCCCCACCCCCGCCCCCGCCGCCAACCCCAAGCCAGCCCCCCTGCCGGCAACCGAGCCCAACCCCGAGCCCGCACCAGAATCCGAACCCGAAGCCAGCTCGGCCAGCACCGAAGCCCCTCCCGAACCCGCCCTCACCCATGACGGTTTCACCCGCCTGGTGGCCTCTGCCTACATCGGCATCGGCAATAAACTCTATATTCGCGGCGACGCCCCGGGCCTGCGCCGCGACAAAGGCACCCCCCTGCAATTCGTCTCAATCGGCAAATGGCGCTGGGAAAGCGCCGAACTCCTCTTCCCCGCCACCGTTCGCCTTTATAAAAACGACCAGGTCGAGTGCACCGCCCTCGGTCCCATCACCCTCGAGCCCGGCCACCACCATGAAGTCACCGCCCCGTTCTAAGAAAAAGCCACGCGCCTAAATCAACCGCTGTAATTCCAGAAATATTACGTAAACCTTCTTTTTCACTCGGCGCAGAGCCACCTAAACGACTTTTTTACCACCGTGCCCCCTTTAAAAATTCTTTTCGTTTCCCCCGAAGTTGAGCCGTTTGTCAAAGTCGGCGGCCTGGCCGACATGGTAGGCTCGCTCCCCCGCGCGCTCTCCGCCCTCGGTCACGATGTGCGCATCGTCATGCCTGCCTACGGCTGTCTCAGGCTAGACTCCTCCTGGCACGCCCGCCCCGACGCCCTCGGTGTCGATGTCGGCACCAGCGCCCACTGGGCCCGCACCTGGGAGACCGTGCTCCCCGGCTCCAAAGTTCCCGTTTACGCCCTGGAACACGAAGCCCTCTTCGGCCGCCCCGAGGTTTATGCCAGCCCCTGGGGCAACCACCCCGACAACGACCTCCGCTTCGCCTTCCTCTGCCGCGGCGCGCTAAACCTCTGCCTGCAACTCGACTGGATTCCCGACGTCGCCCACGGCCACGATTGGACCACCGGACTCCTGCCCCTGCTGCTCAACACCACCCTGCGCCACACCCCGCTGGGCCAGACCGCCTCGGTGTTCACCATTCACAATCTCGAGCATCAAGGCTACGCCGACAAACGCGTGCTCGACTACGCCCACATCCCGCCCAGCGAATTCCGCTCGGACAGCACCGAAAGCGTCGGCGCGGTCAACCTGCTCAAGGCCGGCCTCTACCACGCCACCAAACTCACCACCGTCAGCCCCACCTACGCCGACGAGATCAAAACCCCCGCCGGCGGCTTCGGCCTCGATCACGTCCTCCGCTTCCGCGCCGCCGACCTCGTCGGCATCCTCAACGGCATCGACGACACCGCGTGGAACCCGGCGATGGATAAACACCTGCCCCGCCCCTACGACCAACGCTCCGTCGGCCCCGGTAAAGCCGCCGCCAAACAAGCCCTGCAACGCCGCCTCGGCCTCGCCGAAGACCCGCACATCGCCCTCTTCGGCATCGTCTCCCGTTTCGCCAACCAAAAAGGCCTCGACCTGCTCGCCGAAGCCCTCCCCCACATCGTGCCCCGCATGCACGTCCAGTTTGCGTTCCTCGGCGCCGGCGACCCCGGTCTGGAACAAACCTTCCGCTGGGCCACCCAGGCCTTCCCCGGCCGCGTCGGCCTGCACGTCGGTTACGACAACGCCCTCGCCCACCTCATCCAGGCCGGCTCTGACTTCTTCGTCATGCCCAGCCGCGCCGAGCCCTGCGGCCTCACCCAGATGTATGCCATGCGCTACGGCACCCCGCCCTTGGTGCGTTCGACCGGCGGCCTGATCGATACCGTCGAGCAATACGTGCAAGGCAAAGACACCGGCACCGGCTTCCGTTTCCAAGACGCCACCGCCCCCGCCCTCTACAACACCATCGGCTGGACCGTCGCCACTTATTACGACCGCCCCGACGACATCCTGGCCCTGCGCAAACGCGGCATGGACAAGGATTTTTCCTGGGGCCAAAGCGCCCGCCACTACGAAGCGCTATACGGCTGGGCCGTCGCCGCCCGCCGCGCCCCCGCCGCGCCCGTTGTGCTCACGCCTGCCCAACCCGATCCCGTCAAGGTGCCCGAAGTTTAATGGCTTTTTTGCCAAGGTAGACGGGCAGGGCCCTACGCCCGTGGTTCCGTCCCTCCCATCATCACCATGAGGTACCTCGTCGCAGTCCTTCGCCCCGCCGGCTGGGATCCGGCCTCCGCCGCCGACCCCGCCGTGCGCCGAGATATCGACGCGCTCAACGACGAGATGAAGTCCGCCGGCGTCCGTGTCTTCGTCGGCGGCCTCCAATCACCCGCCACCGCCCTGTCCCTGCGCCGCCAGGCCGACGGCGAATTGATCGTCAACGCAGGCTCACACCCAAAGGCCTCCGAATTCGTTGATGGATTCTGGGTGCTTGAAACCACCGACCTGGACGCGGCGCTCGCCTGGGGCCGCAAAGCCGCCGCCGCTTGCCGCGCCTCGATCGAAGTGCGCCCCTTCCACTAGGCGCTGTCCCGCGAGGCAATGTCTCGCCTCCTTGCACCTCGTCCGTTCTGCTCCTCGCCGATGCTCGCCTGCCGCTCGCTCGACGTCCTCCCCCGCCCCGGCGCCGCCCCGCTCGTGCGCTCCGCCGACGCCGACTTTGCCCCCGCCCGCCTCCACGCCCTCATCGGCCCGTCCGGCTGCGGCAAGACCACCCTGCTCAAGGGCATGCTCGGCATCCTGCCCACCCGCGGCCAACTCCTCCTGCGCGGTGCCGTCGTCCTTGATCGCCAGGCCCTGCTCCGCGAAGTGGCCTTCGCCCCCCAGTTCAGCATCGCCCACGGCAAACTCACCGTGGCCGAGGCGCTCGAGGCCTCGCTCCGCTTGTATCGAAAAACCCCCGACGAAGCGAGCCGCACCGCCCGTCTGCCCGCCCTGCTCGCCCTGGTCGGCCTGGCCGAACGCGCCGCCACCCCCATCGAAAAACTCTCCGGCGGCCAGCTCCGCCGCCTCGGCCTCGCCCTCGAACTCGCCACCGAGCCCGCCTGCCTGCTCTGCGACGAAGTCACCAGCGGCCTCGACCCCCGCAGCGAAGACCAGATCCTCGCCGTCCTCCGCCGCCTCGTCGCCGAGCAATCCCGCACCGTCCTCTGCGTTATCCACAACCTCGCCAAACTCGACCAGTTCGACGTCGTCACCGTGGTTTACGAGGGCTCGGTCGTCTTCCAGGGCTCGCACCCCGCCCTGCTCACCCACTTCGGCATCGCCGACGCCCTGACTCTTTACGACCGCCTCGCCGAACGCTCCGCCGCCCAATGGCTGGCCCTCCGACCGCCCGTCGCTCCCGTTATCCCCACCTCCGTAAACACCGCGACCGCTCCCCTTCCGCTGCCGGGAATGCTCGCGCAAATCATCACCCTCCTCGCCCGCCGCTGGCGGCTCTTCACCCGGGATCGCGGCACCCTCGCACTCACCGCCGCCATCACCTTCGGCTTCCCCTGCCTCGTGGTCATCTTTGCCCTCGGCGGCTTGCCCCAACTGCGCGGTCTCGATCTCCAGCCCACCGGAGGCATTCTCGAATCCCTCCAGGCCCGCGCCGCCTTCCGCAAAGACGCCGCCGACACCGCCACCCTCGTCTCCGGCCTCATTCTCTTTCAGGTCATCCTGCTCTGCCTCATGGGTAGCAACAACGGCGCCCGCGAAATCGCCTCCGAACGCGCGCTCTACGAAAAAGAACGCATGGCCGGCCTCCGCCCCTCGGCCTACGCCATCTCCAAACTTACCTGGGTCGCCCTGCTCGGCGCACTCCAAGGCGCCTGGATGACGATCTTCGTCAAAACCCTCTGCGCCTTCCCCGGCGCCTGGCTCCCCCAACTCGCCATCCTCTCCGCCGCCGGCGCATCGATGAGCGTGGTCTGCCTCGGCATCTCCGCCCTGCTCACCTCCCCCGAACGCGCCTCGCTCCTTTCGATTTACCTGGTCGGCTTTCAACTCCCCCTTTCCGGTGTGGTCCTCGCCCTGCCCGAGGCCCTCGTCTGGACCGTGCGCCCTTTCATCGCCACCTACTGGGGCTGGTCCGGCTACCTCACCGCGATGCGCGACCTGCAAGACTCACGCTTCTACGACGCCGTGCTGCTGCTCGATCCCGGCTGGCTGGCCGGCACCTCCGCCGCCCTCGCCGTGCTCGCCGCCCACGCCACCCTCGGCACCGCCCTCGTTTTTCACGGCTGCCGAGGCCAGCGTTGGCCCTGAAAAACCGCCCGCTTAACCGTTGCCCCGCCCCCCAAACCCGCGAACCTGTTCCTACCCCATGCGCCTACCCCGCTTCCCTTTCCTAAGCTTTCAAATCTGCCTCGCCGCCCTAGCGCTCCTCGCCGCCGGGTGCGCCCGCCAGACCAACGAGCCCTTCCCCGTCACCGCCTACCTCAACACCCCGGAAAACCTCCAGGGAAACCACTACACGCTCCAGGCCGAGATCGACGCCCAACTCCTCTGGAAAGAAGGTACCGGCCGCCTGCTCGCCGTCCGCCCCCTCGGCCCCGACTCCGGGTCACGTCTCTCGGTCTTCATTGCAGACTCGCTCAAGGCCAACCTCATGGTCGCCCAGCGCTACCAACTGGAACTCACCGTGCGCAACGGCGGCCTGCTCTACGTCACCGCCCTGCGAAAACTCTAAGCCCGCTCCGCCCCACGCTCCCCGCTCCTCCCCGCCCCATGCGCTCACTTCGCCCCCTGCTTTGTGCGACCTCCTTGCTCCTCGCTTCCGAGCTTCTCGCTCAAACCCCCGCCGCCCCCAAAAACCCCGCCCTCCCGGCCGCACCGACTACTGCCACCGCTCCTAAATCCGCCGCCGAATCCGCCTTCAACGCCCTCGGCACCGCCAACCTCGAAAGCAACACCCTGCTCCAGATCATCGACAAGGCCTTCAACACCGACTCCGACGCCATCAACCCCGAGGACGGCACTCTCAGCTACAAGGGCCACACCTACAACATCGGCCAGATGCGCGCCTTCCGCGCCCGCTTCGAACGCTACCTCGCCCAGCCCGAGTCCATCGACAACGACGTTTACCGCGCCATCGTAAACGAGGTCTTTAACCTCCTCTCCACCCGCGGTGGCGAAGCCGCCGCCGACAACACCAAGAAGGCCTGGCAACTCCTGTACCGGGCCGCCGAATACGAAGCCGACGGCGGAGCCAGCCTCGCCGTCGCCAACCAGGTCTTCAACGCCTGGCGCATTCGCGACGAACGCACCGCCATCTCCGTCACCCAAGGCGAGCTCGACCGCATCCGCCGCCAGCAGCAATCCGCCGTCACCTACGCCGGCGATACCATGGCCCGCGAAGGCGTCACCAACGCCACCACCCTCGCCACCAACGCCCTCAACCAAAACCAGACCCCCGCCAGCACGACCGGAGGAACCCCGCCCGCCTCCGGCGGCAACTCCGCTGCGACCAACCCCACCGTAAGCACCGGCGGTGGCGGCACCAATCCACAAAACACCCGCGCCGTCCAACCCGGGGTCATCGGCGGCGGCCCCACCCAAGGCCCGGTGGCCCAGTTTTTCCGCGCCCGCGACCTCTCCGAAACCGAGGCCAAAATCAAGGCCGCCGAGGCCAGCTCCATGCTCTCCGGCGTGCAGGCCAAACTCCAGTTCCAGACCGCTCTGGTAAACCTCTTTCTCCAGCGCCGCTTCCAGCACTGCCTCATCGCCGCCAGCTTCTACCGCTACATTTTCAAAGGCAGCGCCCAGCAACTCGAAGTCGGCAAAAAAGAACTGCAATCCTTCCTCCCATCCAGCGACCTCGCCCTCACCGTCGAAACCCTCGAATTCCTCTCCCGCGAAGCGATCAACGACACCGAGTCCGCCATGCAGGCCGTGCGCGCCAACTACGACGAAGGCCAGCTCGTCGGCGCCCTCGAACGCCTTCAGGAAACCTTCTTCCTCGGCGAATACCTGCCCGCCGTCTCCCAGTTTGAACGCGAGAAAAAACAAACCCTGCTCCGCCTCAGCCAGCAGATCCAGACCGCCCGCAAACTCGCCGACCTGAAAGACTACGACGCGGTCGATAAACTGGTGGCCGAGATCGGCCTCGGCGCGAAAGACTTCCGCACCAGCGAGGTCACCTCCGCCCTCCGCGCCGCCCAGCGCATGAGCACCCTCGCCCTCTACGCCGCCCAGCAAGCCGCCGCCGCCGGCGACTTCATCCGCGCCCAGGAAGGCGTGCAACGCGCCGCCACCCTCTGGCCCCTCAACCCCTCGATCAAAACCTACACGGAAAACATGGCCAACCAGGTGGACCTCGGCTCCCAGGCCGCCCAGCTCTTCGACGAAGCCATCAAACGCGGCGACCTCCGCCACATCTACGACCAGCGCAGCGAACTCGCCATCGCCCTCCTCTCCGACGCCAACCGCAGCCCCGTGCTCAAATCTGTCATCGAGAAACTCTCCCGCGTGGAAATCTTCCTCGCCCAAGCCCAGGAACTCGTCGCCCAAAACAACGCCTTCGCCGCTTGGGAATCCCTGGAAAACGCCGTGCAGCTCACCCCCAACGACGTCGCCGTAAACCAACGACGCGGCGAGCTCGCCCCCCGCGTCGCCAGCTTCGTCGGCAAAATCGACGCCGCCAAACGCCACGAAGAAGGCGGCCGCCCCGCCGC
>JAIXRU010000256.1 GCA_027485045.1 Opitutaceae bacterium
AGGTGGTCCTGTTCGCGTTTGAGGTTGGTGTTGAGCAGGGTTTCGTAGCCTTCGCGGCCGCCCCAGAAGACGTAGTTTTCGCCGCCGAGTTCCTGGGTGACGTCCATGGCTTTCTTCACTTGCGCAGCGGCGTAGGCGAAGACGTGGGCGTCGGGGTTGGTGGACGCGCCGCACATGAAGCGGGGGTTGCTGAAGAGGTTGGCGGTGCCCCAGAGGAGCTTCACGCCGGTGGCTTTTTGGAGGCCCTTGGCGTGGGCGATGATGGCGTCGAGGTTCTTGTTGGACTCGGCGAGGGTGGCGCCTTCGGGGGCGATGTCGCGATCATGGAAGCACCAGAAGGGCGCGCCGATTTTTTGGTAAAATTCGAAGGCGGCGTCCATGCGGACCTTGGCGACGGAGACCGGGTCCTTGGAGGAGGATTCCCATTGGCGGACGATGGTGCCGGGGCCGAAGGGGTCGGCGCCGGTGCCGCGGAAGGAGTGCCAGTAGGCGATGCCGAAGCGGAGGTGCTCGGCCATGGTTTTGCCGCCGACTTTTTCGTTGGCGTTGTAGTGCTTGAAGGCGAGGGCGTTGTCGCTCTGGGGGCCTTCAAAGGCGATTTGGGAGAAGCCGGCGAAATGCTCGGCGGACTTGGTTTTGGTGGCTTTGGCCATGGTGATCGGGGGTTTGGTTTGAGTTTAGGTTACGAACGGGAAAGGGGGCGCGCGGCGGCGGTGGTCGCTCCGGGGATGAGCTGGGGGGCGACGAGGGTGGTCCTGCGTTGCGAATTGGGCTGGAGCAGGCGGTTGACGAGGCGGGCGGCGGCGGAGGCGCCGATGTCGGCGTTGGGCACGGCCACGGTGGTGAGTTCAGGCAGGCCGACGGGGACGGGCTGACCGTCGAAGCCGGTGATCGAGAGGTCGCGCGGCACGCGCAGGCCGCGCGCGGTGAGATCGGCGATCAACTGGTAGGCCTGGTGGTCGGCGGCGCAGACCCAGGCGGTGACGCCGTCGCGTCGCGATATTTTGGCGACGGCGTCGGCCAGCGCGGCGGGGTCGGGGCAGGGGACCGAGGCGGGGCCGATGTTGCAAACCCAGCCGGGGTTGAGCGGGAGGCCGTGGGCGAAGAGCGCCTCGGCGCAGGCCGCGAAACGGCGCGAGGACCAGAGGCCGCCGGCGGCGTAAATCCAGGTGGCGTAGCCGATGCGCCGGTGGCCGAGTGCGACGAGGCGGTCAACGAGCAAACGCACGGCGCCGTGATCGGTGTCCACGGTGTCGATACGTGCGTCGGCGCATTCATGCAGGACGGAGACGACGGAGAGTTTGTCGGCCAGCATGGAGACGGTGGCCTCGGGGAAAGGGTAGAGCAGGAGGGCGCCGCGCCAGGCCTCGGCGCGGAGATGGCCGAAGAGGCGGCGGCGGCCGGCCAGAGGGGTGGTCTCGCCGGTGGAGAAGGGCAGGAGGTCGACCTCGGCGCGGTCGAGGCGGGCCCGGGCGCGGATGCCCTCGATGATCTGGGGCAGGGCGTGCCGGTCGGCGGCCACGAGGGGATCGCCTATGAGAACGCCGAGCTTAAGCGGGGGGGCGTCGGCGGTGCGCCGAACGCTGCGGGCAGGCGTGCCGCGATACCCGAGCTGGCGGGCGAGGTCTTGCACGCGGGCCCGGGTCTCCGCACTGAGCGCGGGGTGGTTGGCCAAGGCTCGGGACACGGTGGCGCGCGATAACTTTAGCTGGCGGGCAAGCTGGTGCTGACTCGGGGCGCGCATGGGGTCGGAAGCTACCCAGGCACAAAGCTCGCCAGCTTACAAGAAAAGTGTGCAACAAAATTAAAAAAAAGGCGAATCCTGAGGTATATTACCTAGCATGCAGGTCACGAATGAGCTTTATTTTAGTGTGCAACATTTTGGGCTTTAGGACGGGATGGGAATCAGCCCGCGTGAACGCGCAGCAAATTCTGGCGGCCGCGAACGGTGCGGAAGTCGCAATCCACCAAGTCGCGCACGAGTTCGTTGGGGCAGCGTTGGCGCACGTCCTCGCTGAGGGCGATGCGGGTGCCCAGTTCCTTGTTCATTTCCTCGAGGCGGGCGGCGACGTTTACGGTATCGCCCATGACGCAGTAGCGCATGCGTGAGTGGTTGCCGATGTTGCCGGCGACAAGGGGTCCGGTGTGGAGGCCGATGCGCAGGACGATTTCCTCGATACCGGTTTTTTGCCAGCGCAGGGCGAGTTCGCGGGCCTCCCATTCACCGTTAAGTTGGTTCATGCGTTGTTGCATGCGCAGGGCGCTGCGCAGGGCGCGTTCGGCGTGATCGGGGTGCGGAATGGGGGCGCCAAATACCGCCATGATGCCATCGCCGTTGAAGTCGAGCACGCACCCCCCGTGGGCTTCGATCACCTCGGTCATGGCACCGAGGTATTCGTTGATCAGGGAAACAATTTCCGAGGGCGTGAAGCACTCGCTTATGCGAGTGTATTGGGCGAGGTCGCAGAAGACCACGGTGGCGAGGCATTCGGTGCCGCCGAGTTCGGGGAGTTTGCCGGTGGCCAGCAGGGTGCGGGCGAGGTCGCTGCTGACGTAAAGCCCGAGGGTGGCGCGGATGCGTTCACGTTCGGCGAGTTGACCGGCCATGGTATCGATGCGGTTGCCGAGCAGGCCGAATTCATCGCGGCTGAGGATGGCGGTGCGGGTTTCGTAGCGACCGGCACTGATGTCGTCGGCGGCGACCAGCACCCGGGAAATGGGCCGGTTTACCAGACCTCTTACGAGCGCGGCCACGCCCAGGACGGACAAGGCGCTGAGGCCGAAGAGCAGAAAGCAAAGGCGGAGGACCTGGCGGCGGGTTTCGTCCAGGCGCACGGCGAGGACGTCCACCCCGATGATGCCTGCCACCTCGCCGGTGGATGTGCGCAGGGGTGCGTACCCGGACTGGGTGGCGCCGAAATCGTCGGCAAAGACCCGGTCCTCGACTTGCACCGAGGTGAACGCGCGCAGCATGAAGGGGTATTCGCTGGCATCATACCGTTCTCCGACTGTGGCCACGCGGGAAACTTTGGAGGCGTCGATCAGGAAGCTGAGTTGGGCGGGTTGGTCGGTGGCGAGGAGAATGTAGATGGAGTCTATGTCCGGTTCACTGCGCACGATGGTGAGTAGTTTTTCCTGCCAGCGCTCCCGCCAGGCAGCGCCCTGATCCGGCAAGGAAGCGAGTTTGGGAATGGCATCGACCTCGACGGTTTGCGCGAGCGACAGGGCGAGGGATTCGAGCCGGTCGCGGAAGGAATCCATGCGCGCATCGATGATCAGTTGGTAGGTGAAAAAAGCGGATACGGAGATGATCAGGAGCGAAATACCGCCGAAAATGGCGGCGAGCCGCACATCGAAACGCCGCCACCAAGGCAGGCCAAGCAAGGGTGTATCGGAAGCGGGGGCGGGCCCGGATAAAGCTGAAGGGGACGGTGTTACCGCAGGAACTGGGCGGGGGGCGGCGGTCTTGGCGGGCATCGCGGAAGTTTCAGGATGAGCGGACGGACAATGACTTGCCCATTTGTATACAGGGCACAAGCCGCGAGTTTAAAATAGTGGCGGGACTTGGCGTGAAGTTTGTTGTTCACAGCCCGGTCGGCAGTGTTGCCAGCGCGATGACGCCGGGGATTTTGGAAAAATGACGATCAAAGGTGAGCACCGGCACGTCGTATTCGAGCGCGCACGCGGCAATCGCCAGATCGGTCGTCGGCAGCACCTCCCCCTTGCGATCAAGCTCCCAGGCGAGTTGTGCGGCGCGTTCCCAGGTGGCCGGACTTTGGTTTAAAAAAACCGAGTTTTGGAAAAACCGGTTAAAGCGGTCGCGCACGAAGGGATCGCTGCGCCCGCGCAAGACCTCCATCCAGATGATGCCGCAGGTTGCGAAATCGTAGTCATAAACGCCTGCGCACGACTCAAGCCAGGAAAGGGGATCCGATTTGGCGCGCAGCAGCGTGATGTAAAAACTGCTATCGACCAAAATGGGGTTTCCCGGGATAGGCATGCGGCGACTTCAGGGTTTGGGGGCGGTGTCGGGCTGCTTGGATCCGCCCTCGGCGACGAGCCCAAGCGGAACCTCGGCACGGATGGCAGTGCGATAATCGGCCAAGGCTTTTTGTACGGCAGTGTGATCGATGTCGGGTGGGTCGATGAGATCCGAAGGAGACGGTCGGGACTCGGCATCCCACTGCGCCGGGCTGAGCCCCAGGCCCTCGCGTAACAGGCGGCGCTGACGATGACGGCGGGCCAAATCGCGTAATGCGACCTGTACGGCCTCGGTTTTAGAGGGGGCGCCGGTCAGCTCCATAACGTCGGCCAAGACAGCCTCGTCGATGTGCATGGTCATTTTCATGAACTTAGCAGTATGGCATGCTTGCCATACTGCAAGGGAAAAGTATGGCATAGATGCCAAGTGTATAATATATAGGCATTTTTAAATATACAATGGATGCAAGAGCTGGATGGTAAAATTCATACATTCGTTGCTAAGTTAGCGGAATGACGACGATTACTCCGGATAAAGCTTCACTGTTATCGAGCTTGGGGCAGCGGGCTCGGCCGCCCGCTATCACGGTGTTGATGCAGATGGCCTTGGAGACTCCGGGATTGTTGTCCTTGGCGGCGGGCTTTACCGACAATGCGACGCTCCCGCTCACCGCAGTGGGTGAGGCTTTGCGTGGCATGGCGGAAAATGCGGCGGACCGGGAGTTTTTACAGTATGGCACCAACGCGGGCCGACCGAGGCTGCGCACCGTCCTGGCTGCGCGAATGCTGGCCCAGGATGGCAGGTTTGCATTGGGGGCCGATCCCGAGGAGATGCGGCGCTGGGCGGACCGGTTGTTTGTGACTAATGGCTCGCAACAAGCCCTCTATCTGGCGGTGCAGACCCTCTGTGAGCCGGGGGATATCGTGCTGGTGGACCGGCCGAGTTATTTTGTGTTTTTGGAGCTTTTGGGCGGCTTGGGGGTGGAGGCGAAATCGTTGCCAGTGGATGCGGATGGCCGTCTGGATTTCGCTGCTCTGCGGGTGCTGCTGGCCGGTTTGCGGGCGGAGGGGAAACGCGAACGGGTGAAGGCGGTGTATTTTGTGAGCTGGTTTGCCAATCCCAGCGGCCGCACGCTGGACGCGGAGGAGAAGCGGGGGCTGGCCGAGACCCTGCGCGCCGAGGATTGCGTGGTGCCGGTGATCGAGGATGCGGCGTATCGGGAGCTTGGTTACGAAGCGGGGGCGGCGGAGGCGCAACCCGGCATCCTGGGCGATCCGGCCTGGGACGGGTTTCCGCGACTGTATACCTCGACGCTGACCAAGCCCTTCGCGACCGGGCTGAAGGTCGGCTACGGCGCGTGCGACCACGATGCCTGGCGGGCGGCGATGCTCCACGTGAAAGGGCATCATGACTTTGGGACGGGGAACTTCGCGCAGGCCTTGCTGGAACGTGCGCTGATCGACGGCGCATTCGATGCGCAACTAGCTGTTTTGCGCAGCGCTTATCGGGAAAAGCGCGATGCTTTGCACGCCGCGCTGGAGGCGGGGGGATTGCTCTCCCGTGGCTGGCGCTGGTTGGTGCCGGAGGGCGGACTGTATCTCTGGCTGGAGGGACCGCGCGGTTTGGATACCGGTGGGGAATCCGCCTTTTTCCGGGCCTGCCTGCGGGAAGGAGTGCTCTACGTGCCGGGAGAACTTTGCTACGGAGACGAGGCACCCAAGCACACGGTGCGGCTCAGTTTCGGCGTGCTGGCGGTGGAACGATTGCGGGAGGCGGGTGCGCGGTTTTGTCGCGCGGCCGCCTCGGTGTAGGCTAAGGCGGGATTACTTCGCCGCAGCGGCGGCGGCGGCGCGTTCGGCGTAGATGGTCTGGGCGGTGAGGGGCACGCTGTCGTGGGGCGAGAAGATCGCCAGGAGGGCGGCCACGGTGCCGCCGGCGAGCACCAATCCGATAAAGAACAATATGGTGCAGAACACCTTGTCGAACTTCAGGTGCATGAACCAGAAAATCACCATGAGGAACTTGACCAAGGAAAGCACCACGAGGGAGGTGACGATCAACCATTTGGCCAGAGGCAGATAGATGAGCACGATTTCCACGCCGGTGATGACGGCGAGGATCATGGCGATCTGCACAAACAAGTGGAACTTACCATCATCCTTGTGGGTGTGATCCTGAGTGGTGGCGGAGGGAGCGGACATCGTTAGGTGAGTTTAAGGTTTTGAAAGCCCTGGGGCCGATCAGAGGTATTCGAAGAGGTAAACCACGGTGAAGATCACGATCCAAACGATATCCACGAAGTGCCAGTAGAGGCCCATGGATTCGACGTCGATGGCGTTGGCCTCGCCGAAATCCACCGCCCAGGTGGAGCGGGACAAGGCGATGAGCACCACGGAAGAAGCGACGAACGCGATGGTGGCAGGCAGCGAGTGGGTGACGCCGGCGCCCAGGGCGGCCAAATCGTAGCCATGTTCCGCGCCAGCGTGGGTGACGGCCAGCATGACTATCATGATGGATACGGTCGCCACGGCGAAGGCGGCGAATTGGATTACGGCGCGTATAAACCAAGACTTGTTGGCGTCGGCGGGCTTGAAGGTGCGGATATACATCAGGACCAGCCAGAGGACACCGATGGCGACGTGCACGCCGTGGGTTCCGGTCAGGGTGTAAAAGGTGGCACCAAACATGTCGCTCTTGAGGGTGAGACCGAGGTGCACGAAATGGGTGAATTCGTAAACCTGGCAGCCGAGGAAGATCAGGCCGAAGAAAATGGTGCCGAGCAGCATCTGGCGGGTCGCCTCGACCTTGCCCTTTTGGCTCGCGCCCACGGCCAGCGCCATGAGCAGGGAGGACATCAGCAGGATGAACGTCGAGAAGGAGGTGAGCTCGATGGAGAAGAGCTTGAGCGGGTCCGCGCCATCGGGCGTGGGGTGCAGACGGTAGATGACGTGGGTGGAAATCAGCGCCCCGAAGAACATGCAGTCCGAGGCGAGAAAGGCCCACATGAAGAGCTTTTTGTTGGGAATGCCTGTGGTGGTGGTGTGATCGTGATGATGATCAACGGTGCCGGCGTGAGCGCTCATGCGGATAAATGGGAAAAGGGTGGAAAGAGAAAAACCGGAGATTGGTGCGGAGCTTAGTGGTTGGCGTGATCCTGGCCTTCGCCACCGGTTACGGAACCGTCTTTGTGAATGTGCAAGTGGTAGCCGCCGGGGCCTTCGAAGGCCCAGCCCAGGATGCCGAGCAGCATGATGCAACCGCCGGCGATCGCGCCTTGGAAGTTATGGTGGGTGAAGAACAATCCGCCGATCAGCAGGCCGGTCGCGGTGACCAAGGGGAACCAAGACTGGCTGGGCATGTGGATGCCGCCATGAGCTTCGGTTTCCTGGGCTTGCTTGGCCTTTTCCTCGGCGATTTCCTTGGCGTGAGTTTTCTCATACCAGAAGGCGTCGCGGGCGTGCACGGTGGGGGTGACGTGGAAGTTATGCTCGGGGGGCGGGGTGGTGGGCACGGCCCATTCGAGCGTGCGGGCATCCCAGACGTCGCCGGTGGCTTTCTTGCCCTTGAAGTAGGTGTAAACCATGACGGCGAAGTAAATGCCGATGCCGATGGCGAGGATGAAGGCGCCGATCGAGGCGATGAGGTTGGCGCTGTTCCAACCCATGTTGCCGTCGTAAACGGCGGTGCGGCGCGGCATGCCGTTCAGGCCGAGGAAGTGCATGGGGAAGAAGGTCACGTTGAAGCCGACAAATATGACCCAGA
Source organism: Opitutaceae bacterium (assembly GCA_027485045.1). GTDB lineage: Bacteria > Verrucomicrobiota > Verrucomicrobiia > Opitutales > Opitutaceae > IMCC26134_A. The sequence continues at coordinate 7,745 of JAIXRU010000256.1, forward strand.
AGGAGAGTTTGCCCCAGAGCTCCGAGACCATGCGGCCGAATACGAGCGGGAACCAGTAGTGGATGCCGGCGAGCAAGGCGAAGATCGAGCCGCCGATGAGGACGTAGTGGAAGTGGGCTACGACGAAATAGCTGTCCTGTTGCTGGGCGTCGGCGGGGGCGGCGGAGTGCATGACGCCGGAGAAGCCACCCATCATGAACATCCAGATGAAACCGAGGGCGAACATCATCGGGGTGCGGGTGATGATCTGGCCACCCCAGAGGGTGCCGACCCAGTTGAAGATTTTGACGCCGGTGGGCACCGCGATGGCCATGGTGGCGAGGGAGAACGCGGCGGTGGCCATGGTGCCCATGCCGGTGGTGAACATATGGTGGGACCAGACGCCGAAGCCGAGGAAGCCGATGACTGCGCCGGAGAATACCACGATGGGGTAACCGAATAGAGGCTTGCGGGAGAAGGTGGGCAGGATTTCCGAAACGACGCCCATGGCGGGCAGGATCAGGATGTACACCTCGGGGTGGCCGAAGATCCAGAAGAGATGTTGCCAGAGGATGGGCAGACCGCCTTTGGCGACCTCAAAGAAGCCGGTGCCGAAGGAGCGATCCATCATGAGCTCGACCAGGGCGATGGTGATGGCAGGGAAGGAGAGGATGATGAGAAATGCGGTGAAGAGCGTCATCCAGGTGAAGACCGGCAGGCGCATCATGGTGAGGCCCGGGGCGCGCATGTTGATGATGGTGACGATGAAGTTCAGGGAGCCGATGACCGAGGAGACACCGAGGATTTGCAGGCCCATGACCCAGAGGTCGGTGGAGGAGTCGCCGGCAAACTGGTTGGAATAAGCCACGGAGGTGAGGGGGGCGTAGCCGAACCAGCCGGAGTCGGGGGCGCCGGAGCGGGTGAACCAACCGACATTCAGGACGATGGCACCGGCCATGAAGACCCAGAAGGCGAAACCGTTGAGGCGGGGGAAGGCGACGTCGCGCGCTCCGATCTGGAGCGGCATCATGTAATTAAAAAACGCGGCGGAGAGCGGCATGACGGCGAGGAAGATCATCGTCGTCGCGTGCATGGTGAAGAGCTCGTTGTAGAGCTGGTGGCTGATGAAGGTGTTGTTCGGCACCGCGAGTTGCACTCGGATCAGGAGGGCTTCGACGCCACCCACCAAGAAGAAGAAGAGGGCGGTGATGGCGTAGAGCAGACCGATTTTTTTGTGGTCCACGGTGGTGAGCCAGGAGACGAGGCCGGTCTTGGCCTTGGGGCGGGTGAAGAACCACGGACGGCCCGATGCTTTGGCGGCGGGGTCGGTGGCGGTGTAGGCGGTCTGTAAGGCGGCTTCCATGGGTGGAATTAGTTAGGTATTCTTAAAGTGGATTCTCGGAGTGGACTTACTTGAGACTGTGGAGGTATTCCACGATGGCGCGGGCCTCGGTGTCGTTGACCTTGATGTGCTCCTTGGTCATGCGGCCCTTATCGTCGGCGGTCATGTAACCGGACATGCCGTTGACGCCCATGTACATTTTGTTGCCGGGCTTTACGTTGTTGGGGTCCACGATCCAGCGGTGGAGGTTGGGTTTGTTGTTTTCGAGCAGGCCGGCGGCGAGGGTGGTGCGGGAGCCGAAGTGGGTGAGGTCGGGGGCGTTGACGCCGGACGCACCGTGGCCGCGGACGGCGTGGCAGGTGACGCAGTTTTTCTCGGCGAAGAGTTTGCGGCCTTGGTTTACGAGCAGGGGGTCCTCGTCTTTTTCGGGGAACTGCATGGCGGTCCAGGCGGCCATGGGGTTGGCATCGAAATCGGCGGTGTAACCGGGGGCGTTGCGTTTTTTTGGCGTCATGTCGTAGCTGGCCAAAACGGGTTTTGCATCGACGGGGGCGGTGACGTTGCGGGCGGGCTTCTTTTGATTCTCGAGCCAGGCGGCGAAATCTTCGGCCCCGAGCGCGATGACGCGGAAGCGCATGACGGCATGGGATTCGCCGCAGAATTCGGCGCACTGGCCCCAGAAGTAGCCGGGTTCGTCGGCTTGCAGCCAGAGGTGGTTGCCGCGGTTGGGCATCATATCGACTTTGCCGCCGAGCTTGGGCACCCAGAAAGAGTGGATGACGTCGGAGGTGCGGAGGTTGATGCGCACGGGCCGGCCGGCGGGGATGACGAGTTCGTTGCCGGTCACGAGCTGGCCGGTGCCTTCGATTTGCTCGTGGGGGTATTCAAATTGGAACCACCACTGGAGACCGCGGGCGGTGACCTCGTAGGCGTTGGCGCGTTCGGCCTCGGGCACGTCGTAGGTGTACCAAATGGCCTTGAGGGTGGGAACCGCGATGACGACGAGGGCGGCGATGGAGGCGCCGATAAGACCCAGCTCAATGAACGGGTTGCCGTGGCCCTGATCGGGAACGGGGGCTTTTTCGCCGGTGCCGGGACGGGCCCTGAACTTGATCGTGGCGTAGGCGAGGACGCCTGCGACGATGAAGAAAATGGCGAAGGTGACGTAGACGGTCACGTTAAAGACTTCGAGCTGGGATTTGGCGACGGGCCCCTTGGTGTCGAAGGTGGATTGGGGGCCCGAGGTCCAGCCGCCGGTGATGAGCGGGAGGGCGAGGAGTGCGAGCGTCGTGGTGATGCGGCGCAGGAGATCGGCAGGGCGGAAACGCATGGTCGTGGTCTGGTAAAATCGTTGGGTGTGAAAGGTGCCCGACGGGCAGGGTTTGCAGTCCGGGAGTGTAATCAAGCTATAATCTTATACTTCACTTTCCACTCATCCTTTGTCTCAGGAGGCGCGAAATCTAGTTATTAGTTAAAGTATAGTTTAGGTAAGCGTCACTTAAGTTAGGGTTTAGGGCTTAGGCCAAAGGGAGGGTAAGGGCTCAGGGTTGAGCCCAGAGTCCGACGAGGGATTCGGAGCGAACCCAGCCGCTGTTGCCATCGGGCAGGGTGAGGTGCCGCCAGCCGAGGAAGGGTTTGTCCACCCGGGCGAGGGTGCCGGCGGGCAGGG
>JAIXRU010000222.1 GCA_027485045.1 Opitutaceae bacterium
GGGCTGGCCGGCGTGGGCGATCTCCTCCTCATACATGCGGTAGAAAAGACCGAACGCGTATTGGCCGAAGTGGAGGGTGCCGCAGGCGGGATCGAGGAAGCGGAGGTCGCGAACGCGCTTAAAGGGGGAGACGGAGCCATCGGCCTCGACTCGTCGGAAGCGAATTTTCTCGCCCGTGCGGGGCACGAGGTAATCGGCGACCGGGAGCATACCGGGCGGGCGCTCGCCGGGGAGCGGCGTGGGAGTCTTCGGCACCAAGGCGGTGTCCGGGTGCATCTGATACCAGAGGCGGCCGAGGGTGTTATCGACCAGAACTTTTACGACCCAGGACGGGGTGTAGAACTGGTTGATGACGGAGAGTTCGTAGGGGCTGCGGGGGGTGCCTTTGTTCTCGGCGCGGACGCGGTCTTTTTCACCGACGTTGAAGAACTGATAAACCCAACCGAGGAAGTCGGGGGCCTGGTAGGCGGCGGTGGGCAGGCCGTCGTTGATGAGGCGGAGGGCGTTGCTGAGGGCGGCGTAGCTGGGCCAGAGGCAGGCGTAATCGTGATCGGGCGCGAAGAGCGGGCCGAGGTCGGTGTGAAGCTGGGTGAAGGCAGCGGTGAGGCCGTCGCGGAGCAGGGCCTCGTCGGCATCGGCATCGTATTTGTAGCGGCTGCCACCAGCGGCGCGAAAATCGCGGAGGAACCGGGAGCGCTCCTGGCCGGGCTGGGGCGTGAGGACTTCGGTGGCCTCGGGGGATGAGTCGGCGGGGGCACCGGGCGGGCGGAGGCGGAGGAGATTGCGGGCCTCCATGACCTTCAGGCCGACGAGGCGGTTAACGAGGGTGTAGGTCAGTTCGCGGACGACGGCATCGAAGCCGCGCTGGGGGGCGTTTTTGCCTTCGGCCTTGGTGTCGTGCTCGATGAGTGCTTCGAGGGCGCGGCGCACGGGCAGCTCCGACATCGGGAGCGCGAGGTCGCTCTCGGCGGTATGGCGTCCATCGCGACGAAAGCCATAACGCTGCAAGGCGGCAGCGAAGTCATCCTCAAGCGAGGCGCGAAGCTGGCCGATCCAGCGGCGGACGGAGTCCTTGTGCTGGTCGGAAAGCGACGGGCCGGCGGAGGAGGGCGTGGTGACGGCGTCGGTCATCAGACGGAATTGATCCTTTGCGTTTTGAGTTGGTTAAGAATCTTCGTCTTCCGTTCCTGAATGACTTCAGACTTTGCGACGTCTGCCTGCGGTTGAAGCCCGTGGCATTCAGACGGCCAGTTACCAAGTGTAACGCAGATTTCCAAAACTACTTCCGCTTCAAGCGCCCTTCTGTATTTCTCGGTTAAAAATACCGTTTCGGTAAGTTTGAAGGCGTAGGTTGTCAGTGCCTTGCCCGCATAGTTTTGGCGCCACTTATAAGCTGACGAGACTGTGAAGTCTTCCGTAAAGCCTCGTTTGATGCGTCCAAGGGACGCAGCTTCTCCAACGTAGAGTATCCTTTTGTCTAGCGTGTGAACGTAGAGGTAAGGGTTCCACTTGATGGATGGTGATGCGGCCGGAGTAACAAAACTTCCGAACGCATCCGGCATAGGGCCGACGGTTATCTTAATCGGAACTGGATGGGTGTAAATCATAGCGGTCACGGCACGTCGATGGAGTAGCCCTCGCGGATGCGTTTCTTGAGAGCATCGCCGATTTCGGAGAGGGCGGCGTCCACGTCGCCCTCGGTGGTGAAGCGGCGGCCAGCGAGATCGTTGGCGGGGTGCCAAGTGTAGGTCTTTTGGTCGGGCTTGGGTGCGGGCGGCGGCGACTTGAGCGCGCGGAGGGCGGCCTCGACTTCGGAGCGGTGGGCCGGGAGGGCCTTGGCGGCGGTGGCGAACGAGGTGAAGCTGGCCTTGGCGGTGACGGCGAGCAGGGCCGGAAGGGATTTTACGTCGATCTCGGGAAAGTGGCAGGCACCGCCGGGGCCGAAGGTGGCGGCGAGCACGGCATCGCGTTTATCGGACGGCGCGGCGGCGAAGGCGGTGCCGGCGCGAATGGCGTCGGCCGCTTCGGTGGCACGTTTGCGCAAGTCGGCGTAAGCAGATTGGTAGGCGGCCCCATAAACGGAGGCGACCTGATCGCGGGCGGCGCGGTAATCGGCCCAGCGTGAGACGACGGTCTTGGCCGTGGTGATGGCGGCGAGATCGGCGAGAGATTGATCGAGGGCGGCTTTGTCGGTGGCGTCGGCGGGGAGCGGGTGATCGGCGACGACGGCAACGAGTTTTTGCGTGGTCTCGAAATCCTTGTGACGGTTGGCGTCTAAGAAGGCCTTGAGTTCGTCGAGGCCCTGCTTGAGGGCGCGCCACTCGGCGGAGACCTTGAGGAAGGCGAGGACGCCTTTGGTGGGGTCTTTGAGTGTGGTGGGCTCGGTGAGAATCTTTTCGCCGCCGAGGAGCGTGGCGGGGAGAGGGAGGCCGGCCTCGGCACGCGCGGCGGCATCGCGCACGCTCGCCTGAAGATTTTCGCCAAGAAGGCGGATAGCGGCGGCAAGGGCATTGCCCGATTCGGGTGTGCCGGTGACGCCGAGGGCGATGAGTTCTTTACTGGCGGACTTGAGCTGCTCGACGGAGAGCGAAGCCTCGGCGAGGCGGAAGGTCGTGCGCTCGAAAGTCTTGATCTTGGTGAAGTCGTCGAGGGCTTCCTTGTAGTCGTAGAGCGGGACAACACCGGCGGGCGTGCTGCGCTCCAGGAAGAGCGTGCCGGCGCGGAAGCAGGCGGCGAGGACCAGGCGCACGGTTTCCGAAGGCCAGCCGAAGGGCGTGCGGGCGAAACCCTTGAAACCCTTGGCATCGCGATCTTCGAGCAAGCGAGCGCCGGAGGGGTCGATGCCATCGGCTTCGAGATCCTTGATGACTTCGAGCACGGTGGAGACGAGGGCGGACTCTTTGTTGAGGCTGCCTTGGGTGTCGAAGAGATGAAGGTCCGGCGCGATCTGGTGGAGACCGGACTGGGCAGGGTTGAGCAGGGCCTTGAGCTGCTTGGCGAAATCGACGGGCTTGTCGGCGACGGCGAAGCGCGGAAAGAGATTGGGGATCTGCTGGGTGACGGCCTTGCTCAGTTCGGCGGAGAAAGTGGATGTGCCATCGAGGGCGAGTTCCTTGCCCCCGAAGTAGAGCGTGCCGGCACTGAAGGTGGCGTGGAGGTCTTTGGTGAGGGTCTTGGCGAGGTCGTCGCGCTCCTTGCGCTTTTCGGAGAGCGCGTCGGCGGTGTCCTTAGAAGGATCGTCGGTAAAACGCTTATCGGCGGTGACGTTGAGGAGGGCTTGGTAGCGCTTGAGGCGGCCTTCAAGGTTTTCGGGCAGCGCGGCGGCACACCAGAGCTTGCGGCCCTTGGGGCCGGCGACCTGGTTTTCGCGTTTGGCCTCGTCGATGGTTTGCTTGCGGCTCGGGGCGAGCGGGCTGATGAAGGCGACCTCGATCTCCGGGCCGGTGTCCACGGCCTCGCCATCGAGGGCGACGGCGAAGTTGAAGGGAGACTTGGTGGCGCCGAAAGTGACGGCGTAGTTGTCGAGGTTTCGCTTGGCGATGACGCCCGTCTTGATGAGTTCGATGGCCTGTTGGCGAATCGCGGTGGTGGTGATGCTGCGCGAGGAGCCGGGCCGGATCATGTCCTGGATGGCCTGCTCGACGGTGCGCTCTTTTTCGTTGAGGAATTTCCACTCGCCGGAGGATTCGTCGCGGGCGACGTAGCCGGCCTGTTGGAGGGCGTTGAGGGTCTGCTCGACCTGGGTGCGAAGGGTCGGCAGGTCTGCGCCAATGGTGTCGATGAGGAGCTTGGCGATGTTTTCCGCCGTGCGGGGAACGTGGGTGACGCGCTGGATGAGGTAGAGAACCTTGACGACACGTGAGGGCGGCAAGGGCGTGGACTCGGTGATGCGACTATCGGCATCGGTGATGGATTTCACGCCGGACGCGCCGAGGTATTCCTGGGAGAGGAGATCGTTGCCGAGCGCGTCGAACACCTGGTCGAAGGTGGCGAGGCGACCGACGGGGAGCGGCCCAAGTTTTTGCAGCGCCTCCATGATGACGGAGATCATGGAGCGAACGCCGCCGGAGATGCGGAAGCCAGAGAGGGCCTCGCCAATGTCCTGCGCGAGCTGAATCTGGTGCGGCAGGAAGGGGTAGGCGTCGATGAAGGCGCGGTCGGAAAGCGTGCCGAGATTGCGCGTAGATTTCAGATCGGCGAGCTGGGCGAGGAGACCCTGACTGGGCTGATAGAGCGCCTGGAGGTCGGCCTCGCGGGAGGGATGTTTTTTAAGGATGCGCTCGGCGATGACGCGGTTGATGCCATCGGAGATGAGGTGGGGCTTTAGCTCGAAGCGGGCATTGAGACGGCCGACGAGGGCCGGCTGGAAGTTGGTGCGATCAACGACCTTTTCGAGGTCTTGCTGGCTGGTGCAGATGAGCCAGACTTTGCCTTTGCCCTTGTTGCCGATCATCTCGGCGAGGCTGTTGAGTTCGCCGATCTTCTCGTTGGAGTCGCCGATGAAGGTGCCCATCTCGTCGATGACGAAGATGAGGTGCTGGGAGCGGCCGCCGGTGGGCTTTTGTTCGTCCACCCAGGCGACGAGTTCGTCGGCGATGCCCTCGGCGGTGAGCTTGGAATGCTGGAAAGCGTCGTCGAGGCCGTTGAGGGCGTCGTCCTCGGTGGGGAAGCTGGCAGGATCGACGGACGGGAGAACTTTGGAAAGACGACGGCGGACGGTGGCGAGGTCGTCGCGGCCCTCGGGCGTGCTCCATGCGACGCCGTGCTTGGCCTGGAATGCGGTTTGGAGTTTGCCGAGGAGACCGGCGCGGTCGAGGCGACGCTCTAATCGGGCGATGACGAAGTTTTCAGAATAGCCGAGGCTGCGGTAAAATTCGCCGATGAGGATTTCGCCGATGGAACTGGAGTTGGTGAGGCTCTGGCGGCTCTTGATCTCGAAGGCGACGGTGCGGGCGACGGTGGTCTTGGCTACTTCGGCGAGGCGCAGGCGGATGTCGCGACCGCGCGACGTGTCGGTGAGGTGTTTGGCGAAGAGATCGATGCAGGTCTCAGACGCACCGGCGGCAACAACATCGTTTTGAAGAAGGTAGCCGAGGATCTTGGCGAAGTGGGATTTGCCGGAACCGAAAAAGCCGGAGAGCCAGATACCGCAGACATCGCGCGAATGACCGCCGCGACGGATCGAATCGCTGACGGAGGTGTAGGTATCGAGGATGCGTTTCAGCTCCTCCTCGATCTTATCGGTGAGAACGTATTCGCGAAGTTCCGAAGCGAGTGCCGAGCGGTCGAAGACTTTGACGACACCCTCGACTTTTACGGAGATGTCACGACGGATGAGTTCGCGGATGATGGCGGGCATGCGGATAGTCAGAATTTGAAGGTGATTTTCGAGGCGAGGTAGTTGCCGCCATCGGGCTCGTTCATGAAGTGAAGCTTGCCGCCACGTTCCTCGCCCGGAAAGGCGATGAAGAGGCGGAGACGAAGGTCACGTAGCTGACGCAAAACTTCGCCATACCGAACGAGAGGAAAAAGGGAAACGGTCGAGATAACAAATAGGTTAACGTCTGGGAGCTTAGCGGAATACTCGCCGAGGCGGGCGATGAGCAAACGCTCGGCGCGAGCGGCCAAACCCTGCCGGGTGAGGCGGTAGTTGCGAAATTCATCGTCTGCTTGCTCCGCCAATTCCTCGGCGGAGAAGCAGGAAAAAAGAAACCCTGAAAGATCGAACTGCTCGCAGGGAATACCGGCCGCCTTTAGCTCCGGGTAGCATCGATCTTGAAGGGCGCTCCGAACATCGAGTTCACGCTCTGGGGGATAGATGAGCAAAAACGAGCTATCGGTCACCACAGCGGCCTGATGATAAGGCTGCCGGGCGGCGGTAATGATAGCTTGTAGAGCGTCTTCCATGAATCAGAGCGAAAGTTCGATGACATCGGCTTGCATACGGAAGCGCAAGGCCCCGTGCCGGTTAAGCTCCGAAAGAATGTCCACAACCTCGCCTGGGGTGATGCCGAGAATTTTGAAGGCGTCGTGGCGGATGATTTCTACGGAGGGAACGCCTGCCAGCATAAGAGCGCGGAGCAGCAGGCGAATCGGGGCCGGTTGCACAGACGGGCGGACGGCGGTCTTGCGGGTGCCTCCGGTGGCGAGACCGAAATCACGGACGCTGGCAAGGTAGTGCTGGGCGACACGGGTGAGCGTGATGGGTGTCCAAGCAGCGACCTCGGGAAATGTGGTTCGCCCGATGCTTTGATAATAAACCAGCAAGTCGCCGATGCGTAATTCGGAAGCGGCCTGACGAAGGTGGGGGTGGAGCCAATCGCGGGATGTGGTGTAAACGGTGCGGTCGTTGAGGGCGAAAAGAGTGTAGGCGAGAAGCTGGCGCTCGTGGGCGTCGGGATGAGCACGCCACTCGGCAATGAACGCTGAGAAAAAGGCGGAGTCTAGGTCGAGGATGTAGCGACCTTTCAGCTCCTTGAATAATTTGTCTCGGGCGCTGACGGAGGCGCGGGCAAGGATGTTGTCGTCGATGACGGCAGCGCGAAAGGCTGGCGCACGATACTCGGGCACGCGCTCCATGAGCATGACGAAATCAGTGGCGAGCGCGGACCGTGAAGAGATGCGGGCGAGGAGGCGACCGGACTGATCCAAGGCAGGGATTGTTGCTATTGGAGAGTGCTTCATGCGTCTCCTTTCGCGTTCAAAGCATAAGGCAAATCGGTGATCGAAACGAGACGTGCGCCCACTTGGGCAAGCGTGGATGAAAACTGAGTGGCGAGATTATTGAGGTAGGGAACCACCACGATGACCTGTTCGCAGGGTAGCTGTGCGCGAAGCAGATGGACCGTGCAGGCCTCGCGCTCCCAATCGCGGTTCACGTTGAATTTGCACTCGATGGCAGTGCGGGCGGGGGTGGTGATGAGGAAATCAGTAACGACGCTGCCGCTGCGGGCGTAGGACTCGAAGACGATGCCAGCATCGGTGAGGGTGCGAGCGACGGATTCGCGGAAGTCGATACTGAGGGTTTTTAGCTCCAAGTAGCGGGCGACCCGGTCGAGTTCGGCGGCAGTGATACCGGCAGCGCTGGTGGTGGTGGCGGGCTCTTCATCAATGGCGTCGGGGAGACCCGAGTAACCGCTGAGAATAAGTTGTTGATCGTCGGGAGTAGTGCAGAGAGCGGCAATGAGTTTGGAAAGCGTGCTTTGGCGCGGACGGGAGACTCCGGTGAGAATGCGGCTAATCGAAGTTGGAGAAACACCGATCTTATCTGCGAGCGCTTGGCCTGTAAGGTTCCGACGCTCAATCAATGCTCTGAGGACGTCCCCGAGGCGATTTTCAGGAGATGAAGTTGGCCGAAACACAAAATAAAATCCATAGCGTTCTTAGCGCAAGGTCCAGTCAAAACGCCAATATTTCGCCAAGGAAACGAAGTAAATTAACACTTGAGCATATAGTTACATGAGGTGCTCCTAAGTCGAATAATAAGCACCCTATAATAAAAATGAAAAAAGCATTATTTTTTGGGAGTCATGAAAACTACAAACAATCCAATCAATCAACCAGAGTTCATTCGGCTACCAAAAGCAGGGAGTCGATGCCCTCTTACAGGCTTATCCAGAACCACCCTCACGGAGCTAACTACGCCATCGAAGGCAAATGACGGTTATCCGCCTGTGCGCTCCGTGGTGCTCCGTAAGCGCGGGGCGATCCGCGGAATTCGTTTAATCAACACAGAGTCACTTTTAGGATACTTAGCGAATCTAAACTAATACATAAACCCCACAGAGAGGATACATCAATGAGCAAACACATTAAGAATACAGATACCAAAAGCACCGATGATAACAAAGTTAACATAGTCGGCCTGGATATCTTTCGTGAAAAACTGATCGGATCTAAAACAAACGATGAACTGGTGGAAATCGCCAAAACTAGTGTCCATGATGGCAATATAATACCACCGGAATGGATCAGGGGTATCGTGTGCGCTGTAACAATTATGCAAAACAATCTTTGGAAAGAAATCTCCTCATCAAAAGGGGAGAAATTCACGAGTCGCAAGTTGTTCTGCGAGGAGGTTCTGAAAATCAAAACGAACACATATCACAAATCAGTAAGATCCCTCCGCGCTTATATTGCTATTATTGAAGATAGTAACTTGGTAAAACCGACGTGTTTTTATCAGCTTGAGCCTCTAACAACAGTGAAGGATCCCGTTAAAATAAGGGAAATATGGGCGAGGGCAAGCACAGGAAACGGTGCGCCGACCAATTGTACAATCGCGGAAAATGTAAGCTCCGCACCAACAGCAGGAATGAGGCGGATTCCAAAGGGAGACGTGCTTAAAATCTTCGAACTTGTACTGGAGGCCCAATCGCACCTTAGTTCAGATGAACCCAAGAAAGTCGCCTCATCGTTGAAGCGTTCGATTGAATTAATCTCCGAATTCATTTCGAAGAAGAAAATATCAGAGATAAAACAAAAGCTCTCTGAGAAATATAGTAAGGCTAAAGATGTCATTGATAAGAAAAATGAGGATGCTGCAACACCGATTAATACACCCGATAACCCAGATCAGTGTGGCAAAGTTTCTGATGGCCCCAAAGACAATCCCGAAGGGCAGCCTTCTATAATCAAATATATTAGCCTGCATGGAACAAATCTAGTTATCCAACTCCCCGACGATGCCACTGCCGCGAAATACAGCGTAGACTTGAAACGTATTGGTTTTGAAACGCTCACCGGTTCTAGAAAGTGCTGGCGCAACGTTCGCGACGAAGCTGAAGCCGACTACATAAAATCCGAACTCTGTAAACTGGTGGCTTAATCTTTTAGAATATAAATTCGACCTAACCATGAAAACTAAAATACGAAATCAACAACCCACATTTATCTGCATACCAAAACAGGGTCAAACTTGCAAACTCACAGGGTTATCCCGACCTGAACTGCTTGAGATGACAGTTCAGTGTGATGCAAACAACAACATGCCGCCCGTGCGTTCGGTTGTATTCATTAAGCGCGGACGTAACATCCGCTTGATAAATACAGATTCACTTCTGCATTACTTATACTTTCTGGCGACTGACGAACAATTGTTCTAATACCTATCGGTCAGTACGTTGATAGATAAAAAAGGAGGAATTATGCCAGGGGATTTCAAGAACAGGGGCGGACTAAATAAGAAACATTCAAACCCTGCCTCAACCACTCATCGTATTCACGCCGCGTCGCAACGAAAATACAAAGAGAATGTAATTGCTCCCAGAAATTTTCTGCGTCGTGTATCGACCGCAGAGAGGCTTGCTGTAAATGGTTATGAACTTAAGAGACCCAATCAAATTTCAGATACCGAATCGATTCCAGCCAGCATTTTTCTCATCGATGCTCCAGTATCTAATTTTTTAAAAATTGATTATGACTCTGCGAAGGGCAGTTGGTTTCGGGGCGAAAGGGAAATCAATGAAGTTTATGACACTTGGTTAGATCGTTTAGCTGATATTCACTCAGGCTACATGACTTCGATTCTAGGAAAACGAGGCGACTCAAAACCACATTTTTTTAAAAAAGAGCCGCAATATGATTGTTTCGTTCATTTAACAAATTGCTTAATGCCCTGGGACTCAGAGGCTATACGTATTGCTTATTCAAGCGGGATAATTTCCGATGACGAACTTTGTAATTTTGAAGAATCAATTAGAATTCTGTGTTTTTCGAAAAAATATCAATCGATTGTAAGCGGCCCATCCGCCAATAAACTATTAAATCTTGTTGCCCTGCTTTTTCATGTTATTGGTGGCGTGATACATATTCATCCCGTCTTAATAAAAACAATGCCCCTCTTATTTCGTAGGGCCGACAACAGTCTCGTTCCCAAAAGCAAGGCACCGGGTGGGGGCAGGCGATCACAAGGCGCGAAGTGGCTCGGAGGCGAAAGGATGGGCACAATTGGCACCACGGGAAAGTTAATTGTCCAATCTGCGGGACCTGCTATCTGTGGAGCGGTTGCACTCCGCACCCTCGGACTACCTCCGCCGGTAGAATTTGGAAAGGACTGGGGACGACTTGATTTTATATTAAAGTGCAGGGCTGGTCTGAAAACAGATAATCATGAAATATCAAGCGAGGCGGCCGAGGACGAGGCAAGCGAGGTTTGCTGCGATCTCTATATGGCGAGAAAGATAAGGGAGGAGATTCTTCGTATTTGTGAACAGAACCATGAATTTGCTAAATTAAGGCAACGTCTAGTCGACGATCATCGGGCATGGCGCCAGAAGCTTGATGAAATGATCAAGGAGTATTTGATCGGCGATAATTACAGAGATATGGTTAAGGCGCAGAATGATTTAATTATTAACCAGAGAAGTCTTGAAGCAAAAGAAAAGGCACTCGTAATTCAAACGGATGACTTAAAAACCAAGGAAGCTTCCATTAAATTGCGCGAGGCCTATATATTAAGCCAAGAAGATGAACTAAAAAAGAGGCGTTCTGAAATCGAGGCAATTTCAGGCCGAATAATTGAGAAAACAACATCATACTCAGCCCAGAATTCTATAATTTCTAACACCTTCTTCGCGATTCAGAGAAAAAATGAATTTGATTCTGATTTCCTTACTCGAGGAGTTTTTGCATTAAGTGCTCAGAATTCCGGTCAGCATAAAATAGAATATCTACCTTTTCTAACCCTGGACTTTAAAAATTACGTGCAACGTTTGATTTCTAAGGCACGCGAGGATAAACTGGATCCGAGGGAGCTTAGATTACTCCAACGCGCGGCGGATTTCACAGGAGTTGATTCGACGGCACTTCAATTAATAGAAAAATCTTTCCGTCATGGCCTTACTTAATCTGGTTATAGATAATTTACCCTTTAAGAATATATCCGGGAGGAGATATGGATTGTTGAATAAACACTCAATAAATCCGCGTCTCAACATAGGCTGGATGATCTTTGGTGATTAAAATCAAGAGAAGCATATTTCAATACTATAATAATACTCATAGCCTACTTAGTATAAATTTTCAATTTATGAAACCTCCAACTCAGAAAAATCCTGAACTACCTGCGGCTAAATTTGGTAATGGATATTATTATCCACCGCTTGTTTTCGCAAAGCTTCCTATGGTATTGCGGGAAGACTTCGCTAACTCACTGCACCTTCACTTTTTTGAAGCGAGAAAAGCATACAAGCCTAGCTTAAAGGTATCCATAAATAATTCGCCCCATTGGCCCTGCGTTCAAGGTTTTGATCGCGACCTTCCGTATAAAGTTCAAGGCTCCCGTAGTCACACATACAACTTGACCCGCCACCTTGATGAACTTCCGCCCCATCCCTATTTCGATGTGGTTCGCTTACCAAAGTCAGGAAAGAAGAGGGACTTGTTCTTTTATGCTCCAAATTTTTTTGCAATTGCTATGATATTCGATCAAGTAGATGAATCGTCATGGCAGACTAACCGTGAATACGGTTTGTTCTGGCGCGACGAGATGCCAATTCATCTCATACCTCCGGAAGCAACCTTGCATATAATTTAAATTCATTGGTTCACTCTTAAGTGAAGACGCGTCACGGAATGTTAGAGTCCATTTAGCGCTTTCTGCCGTTTCGTGATTTCAGTTTCTTCCTTACTATTATCTAACGATGGTATATGGAGTCAAATTCGTCAGGTTAGGTTTAACTTGGGAAGTTTTGCTATCGCTTTGCGCTTTGTTTTGTCATCAAGGTGAGTGTAGTTTCTAGATACGAGTTCAGATTCGTGGCCAATAATGTCCCTAACTACAGCCTCGGGCACTCCGGCACGCTTTAACCAAGAGGTAGCCGTGTGTCGTAACGAGTGGAAGCTTAGTTCACTTACTTGGCGTCGGACAGAATGGCCTTTCCCGCTGTTTTTGTCTTTTGGCCGAGGTTTAACGAGTTTGGCTTCGATCAAGTAATTCGTAAATTGAGCGGATAACTTCCGGGACTCCCCCTCCGTGTCTCTCTTAGCTTTGCTCGCTTTTGGAAATACCGGCGTTTCGCCTGAGCAATTTTGTGGGTGGTTTTTCTGTAAATAGTCGATCAGATCACCGGCAAGCGGAATCACCATATCGCGTCCGGTTTTGAGCGATTTGAAAGCAAGTAGTTTCTGGTCAAGATCGATCCGACGCCAAGTCAGTGCGGCAAGATCGCCAAGCCGTTGGCCGGTGTAAAGACCGCCAAGCGTCATACCCTTCCACTCTTCATCCAAAACGGCAAAAAGCTGCTTAAGTTCGGGTTCAGTAAATGGACGACGTTCGGACTCGTCGGGATCATGACGATCCTCAAGCGTGGAAACTGCGGTGGCCGGGTTATCGATGCGAAGTCCATCTACGACGGCTTGCTTGAAAGCGATGCGAAGAATTTTAAGGTCGGTGTTGGCTGTGGAAACTGTGAGTGTTTTTGCCGTCAGGTCCCGAAAGGATGCGAGATCTGTTTTGGTCACATACGCGATGTCCGCTTCGCTCCGATCACCCAAATAGGTCAAAAGTTTTTTGACCGCGTTTTCGTAACGCTTGTAGCTGTTTTTAACAATCTCAGCCTTACGTCCCTCCAGCCAGTTGTTGAGGAAGTTTTTTGCCGAGGAGTGAATCAGTTTGTCGCCGCGAACCTCCTCGTAAATGTCCGAGATCACTTTTCTAGCTTGGGCCTCTGTAAGCTTCAACTTGTAGGCCGACTCAAATTTGTTCGCCAGTTGGATGGCTTTGGCTCGGTCGGTAAGCTTGGTTGATCGCTTCCGTTGCCGGCCAGAAGAGTCCGTGAAACAAGCGGTCCAATAGCGGCTTTTAGGGTGCTTCCAAATCGAGGCCATGAGTAAGAATGTAGGTAAGAATAACGCCGATGATTGCCGATGTCGTCAATTACATATTTCATTGCCACGTAACGTAACTCATTTATCCATAGGTGCCTCGGTGGAGACCGGGGTTCGAATCCCCGTGGGGACGCCATTTTTTACCTCTGACAGCAAGATTCTGGCGGACCGCTGGCCGGAGCAGGCGCAGGAACGCCGCCGCCTGCTGGCGCGGGTGGCGGCCGGAGCGACGCTGGTCTTGAACGAACCGACGCCGGGCAAGTATCGGTTCTCTGACGAGGAGGTCGAGGTGAAGGCGTGCGGGTTCACGCCGCTTGATTTCGTCTCGCGTGCGACGTGGCACCCGGTGGTGGAGGGCTTTGGGGCCGACGATTTCCGTAACTGGCACGATGCGAAGCTGAAGCGGATCGCGCCGCTCCTACCGGCGACATTTCAGGCACCGGGATGGACGCCGATTCTGGTCAGCGGCGAGGCGGGCTGGGGGGGTGACGCCGCGTCCGGCGCTGGCGGCGGCCGAGGTGCGCCACGGCAAAGGCGTGATCCGCGTGTCCCTGGTCGCGCTGGCGGGTCGCATCGCGACCAACCCGGCGGCGCGGCTCTATGCGCGCCGGCTGTTGCAGGCTTGCTGATCTTAAGGCGTCCGCTCGTTCGGCGCGCGCCACCACCAGGAGGGGCGGGTCCGCGAAAATTTATGCCTTGGCAGGTATGCGCCGCGTTTTAATTCCTAGCGCATAAAGTTCAATGCATTGACTAATGTAAAAGTTAATATTCATTTCATGGCACTTGTTATGCGCTCCACGCTTCACGACCTATTGCCTCCACCCACGCGCCGCTCCTTGGCCAAACTCGGCCACGACTTGGCGACGGCGCGCCGAAAACGCCGGTTCACGGTCGCGATGATGGTGGAGCGGATGGGCGTGGCCACGAACACGTATCGCCGCGTCGAAAAAGGCGATCCGACTGTCGCAATGGGTGCCTATGCCATGGCGCTCTTTGTCTTGGGTTTTGGCAACGCGCTAGGCGAGTTGGTCGATCCGAAACGCGACGAGGTGGGACTGCAGTTGGATGAAGCCCGTTTGCCCAAGCGCGTCCGGGTGAAGAAATCACCCACCCCGTTATGAAACGCACCCTCCACGTTTTCGTCGGCAACGAAGACCGTCTCGTCGGCACCTTGCACTACGATCAAAACGGTGCCCGCGAGCACGCCGCCTTCGTTTATGCCGAAACTTGGCTGGCTGCGGAGGGCGGCTTCGCAATCGAACCGAATCTGCCGCTGGTCACCGGCCCGCAATTTCATCGCAAGGCACAGGAGGGCTCCGTGTTTCATGCCGTGATCTCCGACACCGAGCCGGACGGCTGGGGCCGACGTGTTATCCAGCGCGATCACGCGAAACGTCGCCAGGCGGCCCGACGCGCGGGAACCGAGGTCGGCTCGGCCCAGCTCAATGCCGTGGATTACCTCCTCGCCGTGGACGACGGCAATCGCGTCGGGGCGCTCCGTTTTCGCGACGAGAACGGGGTGTTTCAACGCGAGTCGGAGCCGGGCCGCCGCCACGCACCGCCCCTTTTGGAATTGCACCACCTGCTGAACGCTTCCCGTGCGGTGGAAACCGAGACCGAGACCGCCGCCGATCTCGCTTACCTGCTGGGCCGCGGCACGTCCCTCGGCGGCATGAGGCCGAAGTGTTCCGTGGTGGATGACGACGGCACGCTGGCGATTGGAAAGTTCCCGAGTGTGCAAGACGAACGCGCGGTCACCAAAGGCGAGGTGCTCGCCATGACTCTGGCGAAAGCCGCAGGCATCAACGTCGCCGCCGCTCGCATCGTGGATAGCGGTGGTGTGCCGGTCGCTTTGATTCGTCGTTTCGACCGCACGCGCGATGGACGACGTTTACTGTATGTTTCGGCCGCGACACTGCTGGGCGTCGAATCAGCAGGACCGCAAGAACACAGCTACACGGAAATCGTGGACGCCCTCCGGGTTAACGGTGCCGCCGCCCAAGCAGACATCGAGGAGCTCTGGCGCCGAATGGCCTTCTCGATCCTCATCACCAACGTGGACGATCACCTGCACAACCACGGCTTCCTCCACGCCGAGCGAGGCCTCTGGCGGCTCGCGCCAGCTTTTGATCTCAACCCCTTTCCGGATCGGGCGCGGGAGTTGAAGACCTGGGTGTCGGCCGAAACCGGCCCCGAAGCAACGATAGAGGCGCTGATGTCGGTGACACGTTACTTTAAACTTACGCTACCGCTCGCAAGGAACATCCTCCGCGATGTCGAACAAGCCGTGGGCGGATGGCACAAAACCGCGCGAAGCTTGGGCATGTCTGACCGTGAACTCGAAGACTTTGCCGATGCCTTCGAACATCCGGAGCGCACGGCAGCCCGAAAACTCGTCCAATAATCCCCTGTCAACTGGCCACGCCAACGAGAGCACGCGGCGCACGCGCCTTCACCAGCGGTAGTAACGATAGGGGTCGTCGCCGTATTTGGCGTCTTCGTTCCAGTTGTCCACGTAGGCCTGGAGGCGGCGGTTTTCGGGCACGAGCGCTTGCAGGTAGAAGCGGTCGGGGCGGCCGTTGATGCCGCCGTCCTTGTCGGGCACGAACTGCCGGATCGCGATCATGTTGGCACCCGCGCGGATCAGGTCCGGCGGGATGCGGTAGGCGCGCGGCACGTTCCAAGGATTCGGGTTTTTCGGATCGGTGTCTTTGGAGGTCGAGCCGATGACCACGCCGTTGAAGGTGACGGTATCGAAGCTCTTGATGCCGGGGATGTGGAGCATGGCCGACTCACCGACCCAGGACGCGGGCAGCACGACTTCGCGCCGCCAAACGGCCTCGCCGCTGATCTCCGAGAAACGCGGGTGGTTGGCCGGCAGGGCAAATTTCCCCCAACCGGACGCGTCCACGCGGTCGGCGAGGAGCGCCTGCGTGGAGGCAGTCAGGCCGGGATCGGGAAGGGGCTTTTCCCATGGCGCAAGGGGCAGTTCGTGGGTGAATTTCACCGACCACGGCCCGGCCAGTTCGACGCGCAGGACCTGGGGATCGAAGACCATGCGGTCGGCGGCGAAGGAGGCACCTAGGTTGGCGAGCACCTGCGTGAAGGCGCGGGTGAGACGCCATTGGGTGTGTTTGTAGTAGGGGCGTTTTTCGAGATCGAAAGCGGTCGGGTCGAACTGGATGAAGACGATACGGCCGGCACCGACGGAGCGCGCCCCCAGCAGACCGTCGGCGACGAGGGAGGCTCCGCCGTCCAGCACGCTCGCGTCCTGAGGGGTGCGCCAGCGCAGGTCGGAAGCGGAGAGGCCGCGCGTGAGCGGGTTGGCCTCCGGGGCGACCCCGCCGAGGAAACGTTTTTCCAATTTCAGCGTGGTGCCGAGGCGCGCGGGGGTGTCGCCGCCGGGCTGGGCCAGCATGACCACGGTGCCGCCTTGGCGGGCGAACGCCTCCAGCTGGGCATCGGCAAGCTTGGTGGCGACATCGAAAATGAGCAGCGGTGTGCGCGGGTCGGGTGCGTCGGCGGTGCGGAAATGAACCCCGGAAAAACGCAGGATTTCGGCACCCTTTTCGGAGCCGGAATAGACGGCTTCGGCGATGCGCGGGGTGGTGACGGGACGTGCAGCCTGCGCGAGTATGCGACGGGCGAGGCGTTCGGCGGCGGGATCAGCGGAAAACTGGTCCTCAAGGTCGAGCGTGCACCACGTGAGGCGGCCCTTGCCGTAACCGAGTTCCATCAGTGGCGAATAGGCTAGGTCCCATTCGCCTTCGAGAAGCGGGGTCCAGCCGCTGCGATGGGGTTTCTCGATCATGGAGGAACTGACGGAGCCGGTGTTGCCCCAGCGCCAGCCGTGAAGCGGGGGCGAGGAGGATTGGGCGGCGTGATCGGGGCGGGCTTCGATCAAGGTGCCGGCACCGTTCCAGTCGGAGAGATCAATGGCGTCGAGCCCCACCTTGAAATCGTTGACCGTGGGCACAGGCCAGACGCGCCGAGCGGGCACGGGGGCGATACGCACGCCGAGGTTGCGCTGCGCCCAGGCGGGGGATTGGGCGAGGAGCAGGGCACGGCCGCCGTTTGTGACAAAGTCACTTAAATTAAACGGCAGGGCATCGGCGCTTAGGCTATCGCGACCGAGGACGAGCAACGTGTCACGAGCGGGTGCCTGTTTCCTATCGAGTCGTGTGTAGGTGATACCGAGCTTTTCCAGCATGGTGGCGGTGAGGCCGGCGGGATTGTAGAGCATGATCTCGGGGGCGGCGGCTTCGGCGGCGGGACCGTAGGCGCGGAAGGCGAAGCGGTCGGTGTGCGAGCGCTCGCCGATCTTGGCGTCGAGCAAAAGCGCGAGGTCGAGCGTCGCACCGGGTGTAAGACCGTCGGGGGCGGTCACGGAGACTGGCAGCAGACGGGTTTCGCCGGTGCCGATGCGGCCGGTTTCCTCGCCTTGGACGAGGACCTTGCCGGAGGTGTCCTCCACGCGCCAGACGGCGCGAAAATCCTGCGGGGCGCGGGTGTCGTTGAGGAGGGCGATTTGTTTGTCGATGCGGCCGGCGGCGGCGACGTGGTGGTCTTTGGCGTGGAGCTTGCCCGGGGCGCCGGCGATTCAGGCAAGTGTGGGGCCGTTGACCCTTTCAAAGGCCTCGCCGGCGGGGCGCAGGCTGTAGCTGGCGGGGTCGCGGAAAGAGGTCGAGAGCGAGCCTTGGTTGACCGAGGGGAGGAACCAGCCACGCAAGCCGGGCTGCCACTCGGTGGTCACGCTGCCGGTGCCGCGCTTTTCGAAGGCGTAGCCGTCGTCCCAGGGTATCATTCCGCCAGATATACCCTCGGTGCGCCAGGCGCGCCACGTGCGGGTGATGAAGAGATCTTGGAGGCTTTGAAAAGCCGGGCTGGTATTGAGTTCGCCGGAGCCCTGCCAGGAGGCCCAGCGGCCGTTGGTTACGGCGTCGGGTTTTTGGAAGCGACTGCGGATGGCCCGGGCGTAGTAATCGCCTTGGAGCGAGTAGGCCTCGGCGCCGAAATAGATGGCGGCGAACTCGGCTAGGAACGGCTCGGAGATGATGCTCGGGCCGAAGCCGTCGCGACCACGCAGCATGGTGGCGTTGAACGGGGTGCCGACTTCGACGCCCAGATAGGGCATGTCGCCGGTGCGCGCCCATTCGGAGAACCATTCCTCGCGTTCCTGCAGCGGGATGAGGTTGAGATAGTGGTTAACGGTAAAGACGTCGCCATACATGCCGCCTTGGTGGTGGAAGCGCAGGCGGGTGGGATCGAAGGCGGCGACGATCGTATCCGTCTCGGCCTGCACGGGCGAGGATTTCTGGTTGGCGGGAATGGCGCGGCGGCCGATCCAGAGCGGGTTTTGGTCGTGGCTATGTCCGCCGAAATTGCCGGACAGGCCGATCATGATGATCGACGGATGGTTGCGCAGGCGGCGCCAGTCGGCGTGGAACTTGGGAATCCAGGCGCTGCGGCCCTCGGGAGTTTCCCAAATGTTGCGGTAGCCGGGGCCGTTGGCGTATTCGTTGATACGCACGGTGGGCAGCACGACCAGCATACCGGCGCGGTCGGCGCCCTCGGCGATGATGCGGTCTTGGACGCGGGCGCCGCGGTCTTTGGGCTCGGGCCAGACCTCGACGAGATTGCGACCGTGGTTCTTCCAACGCGCCAGTTCGGCGGGCACGGTGGCGAGCGTGGGCATCGCGCCGACATAGCCGCCAAACAGGGTCGGGCGCAGGCGGATGGGCGTGCCGTTGAGGAAGAAGTCGCGGCCCTCGTTCCAGAACTCGCGGAAGCCAAACGTAACGGGAAACGCATCCGCGGGCGCGGTGGATTTCGCGCTGTCGGGCGTGATGCGTAATTCGAGGCGGTAGAGGTGCGGGTCATCGAGATCCCAGCGGCGGGCGTCGGCCCAGCGCCAGCCCAAGTCGCGGACGACGGCGGTGCTGCCCGGGGCGGCTTGGGCGTCGGGCGCGGCGGCGACCGCGGCGGCGGTGAAGGTGCGTGACTGGGTGTCGTCGGCCAGCGAAGTGACGACAGCGGTGAGGGAGAGTTTATCGCCGGGGCTGACGCCCGCGAATTCGGCGTCGAGGGCGAGGCGGTTTTGGCGCACGGAGGTTTTGACAAACACATCGGTGACACGGGCGGTGGCGGGGCGGGCGGAGAGGACGACATCGCCGGAGAGGCCGCGCAGATCGAGCGTAGCCTTGGTGGCGGTGTTCTGGCCTACGCCCATGTAGTTGATGGCCTCCTTGGCGGTCTGCACGGCGGAGACGAGGATGCGCAGGCGCTGGGCGCGGCCGGGCTTGGCCTGGGCGGTGATGTCGAGGTCGCCGCCGGGCCAGGAGACGCGCCCGGCGGGGGCGTCGTCGAGCCAGAGTTCGGCGTCGGTAGCGATGCGGTCAAAATTTAAGAGGATCGCGCGTCCGGCCCAGTCGGCGGGGACGGTGATCTCGCGTTCATACCAACCGCGCCGCAGCGACTCGGCCCAAAGCGACCATTCGGCGCCCTTGCCGGTTTTTTGCACGCCAGGCAGGCCGGAGTCGGGGCCGGAGTTGGAATAGTGGCCCCACTTTTGGTTGCCCCAAGCGCCGGGCACCCAGATGAGGCCCCACTCGGCGTTGGCGGCAGGAGCGGTTTCGCTCGGGCCGGCGGCGGGCAGCCAACGCCAAAGGCCGTTGAGCACGATCTCGGCGCGCGTGGCAGAGAGGTTGACTACCGGTCCGGCGGGGGTGGCGGTGTAGGCTTCTTTTGTCTGTGCGTCGATTTTCGGGGCCAGGAGGGCGGCAGTGAGCAGGGCTGTGATACTAAGAAGACGGGAGGGGAAAGGCATGGGGTATTTCAGGAAAAGGGGTGACGGGCCAAATTGGCCTATGCGCGGTCGAATGACTTCAGGGCACAGCCATACCGTATAAAGTCCCCGGCCGTGTAAGAAACTACTCGCAGACCGAGTCACGGAGCTTGAGGGGATGCTGACGAAGCGTGCGCGCAGTAAGCATCGTCCGCGTCGTCCGCCGGAATCAACTGCCTGCGCCGGGAGTTACCCGGCGGCAGGCTTCGGAATGCTTCACTTGGTCTTTACGACGGGAATGACTTCAACGTCGTCCAGGCGGATTTCTCCTTTGGCACTGCGGAAGATGACCTGCAGTTCAAGGGTGGCGGCGGTCTCGGGCACGGTGAAGACCGCCTCGTAGTCCTGCCATTGGGAGTCCGACAACAACACAGGCTGGCCGCCGACCCAGCCGCCATTGCCTCGGATGGCTTTGGTATCCTTGTCATAGAAGCGCACGTAGATGCCGACGCCGTTACCGGCAGGGTCGGGGTCTCCGACTGCGAGTTCCTTGGCAAGGAGACGGTAGCTGATGCGCAGGCGATCAAACTTGGAAGTCAGCGGAAATTTAGCGCCCACGATGGTTGAGCCGGGCGGTTCGGGACGCACGATTTTGA
>JAIXRU010000333.1 GCA_027485045.1 Opitutaceae bacterium
GTCGTGGTCTCCGCCCCCGTGCAGGCCCGCATCGAGCGCCTCGCGGTCAAGGAAGGCGACCGGGTAAAGGCCGGCGACACCCTCGCCCAGCTCTACTCCCGCATCGAGGAGCTGGATACCCAGCGCACCAAGTCCGCGCTGGAGAAACGCGAGTTCGATTTCAAAGGCTCCAAAAACCTCTCCGCCGACAGCATCATCTCCCAGGACGAGGCGCTAAAAGCCAAGATCGAGCTCGATCTCGCCCGCCTGCAACATGAGCAAGCCGTCGAAGTGCTCGCCCAGCGCACCATCAAAGCCCCGCTCGACGGCATCGTGGTGGAGAAACATCAGGAAGCCGGCGAGACCGTCGCCGCCTCCCAACCCCTGTTCCGTCTGGTGGATATCTCCCGGCTCTACGTGCAGTTCTACGTGCGGGCCTAGGATGCCAGCGCGATCCGGCTGGGTGATATTATCGAAGTGCGTTGCCCGGTGGCGGATGCGAAGCGGGTTTTCCCCGGCAAAGTCGATTTCCTCGATCCCCGGGTAGACGCCGCCAGCGGCCTGCTACGCGTGAAGGTGCTGCTCGACAACGCCGACGCCGCCCTCAAACCCGGCCTCCGCGCCACCGTCTCCATCCCCGGCCGGTAAACCCACGCCTGAGCCGGGCGCGGCCGATTTTATACCAGTTACCCCTCGATGGTGTTCATGTAGGGCGGGGTCGCCGCACACCGCTGTAGAGGGACAAGGTTTGCGAACGGCGGGGTGCGGCGACCCCGCCCTACCTTTTTCAGCTATGGTTATTTTAGTGATGGCATTAAGGGACAGAGATTTAACCGGTCGCTGCCTTGGGAGCCTCCTGCGGGCGGGCAAAATCCCCAGCTACCCCCAGAAGCTCCCTTGCCTCACCCGCCGCCTGCGGTCGAGATTCGTCCCCGTCCGCCCCGGCCCGCCTTTCTTTTCCCTCTCATGTTCGAACAAGCCTTTAAAAACATCGACGACGTCCTCTGGAAGGACGCCGGCTGCACCAGCGAACTCGATTACACCGAACAGACTTCCTGGCTCCTCTTCCTCAAATACCTCGACGCCCTCGAACACGACAAGGCCACCGAGGCCGCACTCGATGGCAAGAAATACAATCACATCCTCGACCTACCCTACCGCTGGGAATCGTGGGCCGCGCCCAAAGCCGCCGACGGCCGGATCGACCACAACACCGCCCTGTCCGGCGACGACCTCATCCAGTTTGTCAACGCCCGGCTCTTCCCCTACCTGCAGGGCTTCAAAGCCAAGGCCTCCGGCCCCAACACCATCGAATACAAGATCGGCGAGATCTTTGGTGAGATCAAAAACCGCATCCAGAGCGGCTACAACCTGCGCGAGATCATCGACCACATCGACGGGCTCCGCTTCGCCTCCCAGACCGAGAAACACGAGCTCTCCCACCTCTACGAGGCCAAGATCAAAAACATGGGCAACGCCGGGCGCAACGGCGGCGAATACTACACCCCGCGCCCGCTCATCCGCGCCATCGTCGCCGTCACCGCGCCCCGCCTCGGCGAGACCATCTGCGACCCCGCCGTCGGCTCCGCCGGCTTCCTCTGCGAAGCCTTCGACTACCTCCGCGCCGCCCATCCCCAGCGCACCACCGCCCAGGACCGCGCCCTGCAGGAGCGCACCCTCTACGGGAAGGAGAAGAAGTCCCTGGCCTACGTCATCGCGATCATGAACATGATCCTGCACGGCATCGAAGCGCCCAATATCATCCACACCAACACGCTCGCCGAAAACCTCGCCGACGTGCAGGAAAAGGACCGTTTCCACGTCATCCTCGCCAACCCGCCCTTCGGCGGCAAAGAGCGCAAGGAGGTGCAGCAAAACTTCCCCATCCGCACCGGCGAGACCGCCTTCCTCTTCCTCCAGCATTTTATCAAAATCCTCAAGGCCGGCGGCCGCGCGGGAGTGGTGATCAAAAACACCTTCCTCTCCAACACCGACCACGCCTCCGTCAGCCTGCGCCAAAAACTCCTCGAAGAGTGCCACCTCCACACCGTGCTCGACTGCCCCGGCGGCACCTTCATCGGGGCCGGCGTGAAGACCGTCGTGCTGTTTTTCGAGAAAGGCGCGCCCACCCGCAAAGTCTGGTTCTACCAGCTCGATCCGGGCCGCAACATGGGGAAGACCAACCCGCTCAACGACGCCGACCTCGCCGAGTTCATCGCCTTGCAGAAGACCAAGGCCGACTCGCCCAAATCGTGGTCGGTGGACGTCGCCGCCATCGACCCGACGACCTTTGATCTGTCCGTGAAAAACCCCAACGGCGGCGAGGAGGTCGCGCACCGCAGCCCGGCGGACATCATGGACGAAATCGCCGCGCTGGACGCCGAGAGCGCCGAAGTGCTGGGCAACATTAAGGCGCTGCTATGAAGAAGGGGTGGCAGACAAAGACGATTGGCGATGTGTGTGAAGTGATCGCGGGCCAATCGCCAGAGGGGAAATTCTACAATTCCGAAGGCAAAGGCTTGCCGTTCTACCAAGGCAAAAAGGATTTCGGGGAGAAGTTCATTGAAGCCCCGACAAGCTGGACAACGCAGACGACTAAGGTTGCGCGAGAGGGCGACATCCTGATGTCCGTCCGAGCGCCCGTCGGGCCGGTGAACTTCTCCACAGATGAAATCTGCATTGGCCGCGGACTAGCTGCAATCCGCAGCGGGTCTGAACTCAATCGCGATTTTCTCTTCTACCAGTTGCTACACTTGCAGCCGGAGATTTCTGGCACGGAAGGCGCGGTGTTCGCCTCGATCAACAAATCAGAAATCGAAGCATTGCCATTAGCTTTTTCCCCGCTGGCCGAACAGCAGCGGATCGTCGGCCTGCTGGACGAAGCGTTTGAGGGCATCGCCACCGCCAAAGCCAACGCCGAAAAGAACCTCCAAAACGCCCGCGCCCTCTTCGAAAGCCACCTCCAATCCGTCTTCACCCAGCGCGGCCCGGGGTGGGTGGAGAAAAAGCTGGAAGATATCGCGGATTCCGACTGCTCGCTTTCATACGGCATCGTTCAGCCGGGAGAAGAGTTTGACGAAGGGATGCCCATCGTCCGTCCCACAGATTTGACGACCAAGGTCATTCACCTTGGCGGCTTGAAGCGAATCGATCCAAAACTAGCGGAAGGATACAAAAGAACGGCACTACAAGGGGGCGAACTGTTGCTTTGTGTCAGAGGTAGCACAGGCATCGTATCTATTGCTTCGCCTGAACTCGTTGGCGCGAACGTTACCAGAGGAATCGTTCCCATTCGGTTCAATCGCTCACTACTGCTACCAGAGTTTGGTTTCCACCTGATTAGTGGTGGGCCTGTGCAAAACCAGATCCGAGAGAAGACTTACGGCACAGCGTTGATGCAGATTAACATTCGGGATCTGCGGGTAATCTCGCTTTCGATTCCTCCGTTGAAGGAGCAGAAGGCAATCGCCGCCAACCTCGACGAACTTCAGGAAGAAACCCAACGCCTCGCCCGCCTCTACGAGCAAAAACTTGCCGCGCTGGAGTCCTTAAAGAAGTCGCTCCTGCACCAAGCCTTCACCGGCGCACTCTAGCATCTGCCCGCTTGACCCACCGAATGAGCGACGTAAACGATGAGTGATGCTGAAAACCAAGAAGGAGATCTTTCTGGACCCGCAGACGATTCGCTCGTTCGCTGGCGTGCGTGGCCGTGTGCAAGCTGCCGTGGCAGCGCAAAAACCCCGCTCGCTTTCCTTGTCAGCAGCTTTGGCTCAATCCCGCAAATTCCGCTTCGCGACCGGAACTTCCAAATAGATTGGCAGAAGAAATGGGAAGCGGACCGATTGCTGGGATGGATTAAGAGCTGTCCGCACACCCAATGGACCGAGACGCGCCTGCCCCATTTTGATACAGGCTCCGAGCATTGCGTCCTCCTTGATCGAGCAGCCCGTGAAGTCGTGAAGATCACCCTGCCGGGAGTCTACGGGGACTATTACGAAATCATCGATAACCAGGTCACGGAGTTCCGCAGCACCCCGGCTGAATATCTTATTCGCCTGCACTGGTGGGAAGAGCTCTTTTCCACGGCTCCGGCCCCCTTGGGCATGACTGAGTCCGGCCAGATTGTGTCGCGGCAGCCGTTCATCGAGGGCGATCCGAATCCCCCGCAGGAACAAGTGGATCAATTTCTCCTCGAAGCCGGTGCTATTGCGGTGAGGAAGTCATGCTGGTTATGGAAGAAGGTAGACGTGGACGCAGAGATCGAGGTTTGGATTGGGGACGCTCGTTCAGATAACTTTGTCTTAGCGGAAGGCATGATCATCCCCATCGACATCCGAATTTGGGGTGTTCCGTTGAAGCCAACGGCAACAGGAAGAAGAGAAACATAACAACCAACGCCTCGCCCGCCTCTA
>JAIXRU010000226.1 GCA_027485045.1 Opitutaceae bacterium
AGGGTGGATTTGCCGCAGCCTGAGGGACCAAGGATGGCGACGAAATCTCCCGCTTCGATTGTGAGGTCCAGCGGGGAGATCACCTCGGGGCCCTTGGTGCCGAAACGCTTGGACACCGCTTGGAGGCGGATCAAGGGATCGGTGGGTTGGGATCGCGGAGTGGTCACGGTGGCAGGAGAAGAGCAGTAAAAGGACAGGCGATAGGTGTCGGGGCAAATCCGGGCGCAAAAAAACCCGCAGCCGGATGGGCTGCGGGTTTATGCAGTCGCGGTGGCGACGGGATGAAAGTCTTATACCTTCTCGACGAGGCCGGCCTTGATGGCCTTGACCGAGACTAGCACGCGCTTGGTGCCGCCGTTGGCGGTCTTGATGCGGATGCGCTGCAAGTTGGGTTTAAAGGTGCGCTTGGTGATCGACGTGATGTGTGTGCCGATGCCGCCGCTCTTCTTGGACTGACCCTTGCGGTGAATGATGGAACCCTTGGTGGGGCGTTTGCCGGTGATAGCGCAGATGCGAGCCATGGTAGTGCTTGAGTTGAGTTAAAAGGGTCAGAGAAAGGGGGGAGGGGTGCGGGTGTGCAAGGGAAAAGACGGACGATTTTGCATGCGCGTAAGCCTCGGTTGACTAAACCAGCATGAAAGGGGTGGGGCAGTTGGGCTTATTCGAGATCGGAAAGCACCATCAGACCGGGGATTTTTTGATAATGGCGATCAAAGGTGAGAACCGTCGCTTGGTACTCCAGGGCGGTGACTCCGATTATGATATCTTGGAGCGGAATTATATCCCCTTTTCGGTCTAGTTCCCATGCCAGACGGGCTACACGTTGCCAGCCTGAGGAGTTGAGGTGCAACATGCGCGTCAGGGAAAAAGCGCGGTCGTAGCGGTCGCGTAGATAGGGATCGCTACGACCACGCAAAACTTCACCCCAAATGATACCGTTAATAGCGAATTCGTAGTCCAATTCCAAAGCGGACAACAGGGACAGTGGATCGACTCGGCGATTTTGCCAGGTGATGTAGTAACTGCTGTCCACTAACACGAGCGGATGCTTCATGGTTTGGGTTGGCCGTAGGGAGCTTGGGGCTCGTTAAGCTCGTAGTTGCCGGCGGCGAGCCGGGCGCGCTGCAATCGGCGACGATCATAGGCCTCAACCGCTCTTTGAACTGCGGCTTCGTCAATGTCGGGAGCGTCGAGAAGATCCGCAGGCTTGGGGGTGGCGTCGGCAGCCAACTCGTCGGGAGTGAGGCCGAGCCCCTCGCTCCAGACCCGGCGCCATTTAGCCCGGCGAGCGGCCTCGCGTAGCGCAAACTCCACCGCTTCACGTTTGGTGGGATGACCTGTGAGCTGCATCAGCTCGGATAAAACATCCTCCGGGATTTCGATGGTCATTTTCATGGGCGGATTTTTTAGAATTGAACGGAGTATGGGTGCGAGCCCATATCAGTCGATAAAATAATATGGGCATACGCCCAAGAACCTTTTTATTATCGAGTAATGATTATCTCAGGCTATAGATTTAATCGACCTATGCAGAGGGCTTAAGGGCGTGAAGCACTTGAAACTTTTGGCCCATCTGGGCTGGGTGGAGCAAGTGCAAGAGCGCTTGTTTACGAGGGCTTAAGCTTGGGCGGGAAGCTTCGTGAACGAGGGCTTCGTTGATGAACTCGCCGGCATGGTGCACCATAAAGCTCTCTTGCGAGACCACCTTCGGTGACTCGCAGCGGTGCGAGGCCAGGGCGGTGGTGAGCCAATCCCAACAAACGTGAGCGGTGAGGTCTTGTTCGCCTGGTTGATCGAGCAGGCGGTTGGATTGGGTGTGTTGAAAATAGGCTCGGGCGGTGCCGGCGGGATTCGAATGGCCGAGCTCGGCAAAGCTTTTGCCGTAATCAAATGCGATGAATAGCCCGTGCCAGGGCTGCGCGGCGATATCAGCGGCGAGCGTTGCGGCGGCGATGGGGGCATCGAAAAGGTAACCCTCAGGCGTGAGGCTGAGTGGAGGAAGCCAGTCGAGTAGATCGGAAGACGCGGGCCCGAGATCTGTCTCGGATAGACTGGTGCCGTCTTTGGCTAGGCGCACGCCGGTTTCTTGCCAGCCGCTGGTGTCGCGCCGGAAACGTCGCAGCGGCTGGGCGTCAAAAAGCTCGTTGGAGAAGATTACACAGGGACCGTCGAGCGTGAGCGTCTGGCCTATGCTTAGAGTGCGGGTGGCGGCGAAGGGGTGGCGTGCTGCGCCTGCAAGTACGCCGCCGGCGGGTTCGGCTCCGATTTCTACAAAAGTGTGATGGGCGGGCTTGAGTCCGGCGGTTTCGAGCAGGTGTGCGCTGGCGGCGGCTACGAGTTCGCCGAAAAGCGGCCCGATGCTGGTGGCGGTATAGAAGTCGGCGGCCCGGTGGCGGCCTACCCGTAACCGGTCTCGGCGATAATAACCCAGTTGCGGGTCGTAAAGGGCGAGTCGCATGAAGGCGTCGAAACGCAACTCGCGCGAGGCTCCGGCGGCGCGGGCGAAGGCGGCGGCAAAGGCGGGGGAGAGCGGGGCGGGAAGCGGGTTGGACGAAGCCATTTACAAGAGCTAGCGCATGGCCACAGTGCGCGCATGTTCAAACGGATAATCACGCTCAGCCTGGGTGCGCTCGCCGGGTATTTGATGGTATTGGGCGCGGTGCAAATGGCGCAAGGTTGGGGTTGGTGGCCGGATCGGGAGACGTCACGCGCGGCGGCGCAGGTGCGCGAGGTGATGCTGTTGCTGAATAAGTATTACGTGAACGCGGATGAGGTAACGCCGGAGAAACTCTCCGATCACGCCATTCAGAGTCTGATCGGTGGACTCGATACCTATTCGGAGTTCTTAAACAGCGCGGCTTATGTGCGGCTGGAGGAGGAGGTCGAAGGCGTTTTTGGCGGCATCGGTGCCCAGGTGGAAGCCGTGGAAGATCGGATTGTCGTGGTCGCGCCCATCGCGGGCACCCCGGCGGAGCGCGCCGGCATCAAGCGCGGAGATGTATTGGTGAAAATCGATGGCGAGGACACTGCGGGTGCAGGCTTGGAGCGCATCCTGGCTCGGTTGCGCGGCAAGCCTGGTTCG